>JAXEMQ010000035.1:0-8900 GCA_034099845.1 Faecousia sp. | reverse complement strand
GGGGCAAGGAGATTCGGTGAGATATTTTGACCCGAGCGAAAGTATGGAAAATGCGGGAATACTGGATGTATTTCCCATTTCTCATACTGCATGATTGGGTCAAAAGATCCGCCGAAGCCCGCAGTACCCATTGTGCGGTGTTGCCCTAGGGAAATCTATTATCACGCCATCCTTCGATTCGACAAAATCTCCAAAAATTCGCAGTTCAAACTGTAATTTTTGGAGATTTTTTCTTTTAATATAGAAATCAATTTGATTTTCATATCAAACTATGTTAACGTATAAACAAAGGCTGACTTTCAAGCTTTCAGCAGCAACACAATATGGTAACCCTCGAGATGTGAGAGCGGGTCAAACAGCAGGAAACTGCTGGCCTTGGCGTTGCTCTTTTTCTTTTTTTATTTCGAAAGGAGAACCAATATGGATCAGAGATTTTATGATGCGGTGGCTGCGTCCCCAGTGATTGCCGCAGTAAAGGATCAGGCTGGCCTTACCCGTTGTCTGGCAGAGGAGAATATCCGGGTGGTCTTTCTGCTCTTTGGTGATATTTGCTCCATTGCGGATCTTGTGGCGCAGGCGAAAGCCGCGCAGAAAATCGTGATTGTTCATGTGGATCTTGTGACCGGTCTTTCCGCCTCCCGGGAGATCGCGGTTGACTTTATCCGAACCGCCACCCAGGCAGATGGGATCATCTCCACCAGGCCCAACTTTATCCGGCGGGCGAAGGAACTGCACATGTACACCATCCTGCGAGTGTTCGTAATTGATTCCATGGCATTGTCAAGCCTTGAAAACCTGGAAAAGGTTCGACCTGATTTTCTTGAAGTTCTTCCGGGAGTCATGCCGAAAACCATTCGTCAGATCTGCAAACGTGTTCATACTCCGGTACTGACCGGGGGACTGATTGCAGATAAGGAGGATGTCATGAACGCTCTGAATGCCGGGGCTATGGCAATCTCCACCACGAATCCCGCTGTCTGGTGTCTGTGATTGGGGGAGGTAACTGACATGTGCTGCAACACAAAGCAAAAAATAGCCGATGCGATGCGTCGTCAAATCATGGAAAAATCTTTTGAGAAAATAACTGTACAAAACCTGATGGATGCTACCAATATGAAGCGGCAAAGCTTCTACTATCACTTTCAGGACACCAGAGATGTGCTGATGTGGATTTGTGAACAAGAACTGGCGCAGCCGCTGAAAAGAAGCAATCTGCAGCTTTCTGACTGGTTATGTTATGCGCTGCAGCTGTTGGATAATAACCGTTGCTTCTACCGCCGCGTTCTGGATGCCGCAAATCCGGAATTTGTTCAGGAATTCGGATTGCAGGTCATTGGTCCCAGGATTTCTTTGCAGCTTTATGCAACTCAAAACTGGCGTCAGTTGGATGCGGATCGTCAATTCGTGGTGGGTTTTATTTCCCAGGCGATCACCAATTGGTTGGTACAGTTGATCCGCAACCGCAGGTATCCGGAGCCAAGCGATGCCCGAAGAAAACTTCGGTGCCTGTTGGATACATTGCGCCTGTCAGGTGTGACAACGGAGGTCACCAAAGCTTGCTGACATAAGACCGTACGCTGTGGCATACATAGGAACTGTCAAAAGTTTTGTCTGTTTTTTACAAAACCAAGAAACTGTCAAATGACTTTTTCGTCAAATATTGTTACACTAGTCTTGTGAAAACTTGATCTGTCCCAGGCAGCTCAGTTTCAATTGGTGAATGGTCCTGAATCACAATTCAATTTAGAGGAGGAGTTTGTATGGCAAAGTACATCATGGCTCTGGACGCGGGTACCACATCGAACCGTTGTATCTTGTTTAATGAGAAAGGTGAGATGTGTTCCGTTGCACAGAAAGAATTTACTCAGTATTTCCCAAAGCCGGGCTGGGTAGAGCATGATGCCAATGAGATCTGGTCTACGCAGTTGGAAGTTGCCCAACGTGCTATGGCAAACATTGGCGCCACTGCTGCGGACATCAAAGCCATTGGTATCACCAACCAGCGCGAAACCACCATTGTCTGGGATAAGAACACCGGCGAGCCCGTGCATCACGCCATTGTCTGGCAGTGCCGCCGCACCAGTGAATACTGCGACAGCCTGAAGGAGAAGGGCCTGGTTGACACGTTCCGTGCCAAGACCGGTCTGGTCATCGATGCCTACTTCTCAGGCACCAAGCTGCGCTGGCTGCTGGAAAATGTTGAGGGTGTCCGCGAGCGTGCGGAGCGGGGCGAGCTGTTGTTCGGTACCGTTGAAACCTGGCTGATCTGGAAGCTCACCGGCGGCAAGGCACACGTCACAGATTACTCCAACGCTTCCCGTACCATGCTGTTCAACATCAACACCCTGCAGTGGGACGATGAGATTCTGGCTGAGCTGAATATTCCCAAGTGCATGCTCCCCGAGGCAAAGCCCAGCAGCTGCGTCTATGGCGAGACTCTGGCACAGTTCTTCGGCGCTCCTATCCCCATCGCCGGTGCTGCCGGTGACCAGCAGGCCGCTCTGTTTGGCCAGACCTGCTTCAAACCCGGCGAAGCCAAGAATACCTACGGCACCGGCTGCTTCATGCTGATGAACACTGGCGAGAAGCCCGTCTTCAGCAAGAACGGTCTGGTTACCACCATCGCCTGGGGCCTGGACGGCAAAGTCGAGTACGCTCTGGAAGGCTCTATCTTCGTTGCCGGCGCTGCGATCCAGTGGCTGCGTGACGAGATGAAGCTCATCGACTCTTCTCCCGACTCCGAATACATGGCTCAAAAGGTAAAGAATACCAATGGTTGCTATGTGGTACCTGCCTTCACCGGTCTGGGCGCTCCCCATTGGGATCAGTATGCCCGCGGCACCATCGTGGGCCTGACCCGTGGTGTTAATAAGTATCATATCATCCGCGCGACTCTGGATAGCCTGTGCTATCAGACCAACGATGTTCTGCAGGCCATGAAGGCTGACTCCGGCATCGAGCTGGCAGCTCTGAAGGTGGACGGCGGCGCTTCTGCAAACAACTACCTGATGCAGACTCAGGCTGATCTGATCAACGCTCCCGTGCAGCGTCCCCGCTGCGTCGAAACCACCGCTATGGGTGCTGCTTATCTGGCAGGTCTGGCTGTTGGTTACTGGTCCAGCAAGGAAGATGTTATCAAGAACTGGGCCATCGACCGTACCTTCGAGCCCAATATCGCTGAGGACGACCGTGCTGCCCGTATCAAGGGCTGGAACAAGGCTGTCAAGTGCTCCTACGGCTGGGCAAAGGACGAATAATTCTTCACCACCAAAGTTTGAAGGAGGAACAGTTATGTTACCGTTTATTGCTGAATTTTTAGGCACTATGCTGCTGATCATCCTGGGCGATGGCGTCGTCGCCAACGTTACCCTGAATAAGTCCGGCATGAAGGGCGCCGGCTCCATCCAGATTACCATTGCCTGGGGCCTTGCCGTTATGGTTCCTGCGTTTATCTTCGGCGCTGCCTCCGGTGCGCACTTCAATCCCGCTCTGACCCTGGCCCTTGCCGTTGACGGCAGTCTGGCCTGGGGCCTGGTTCCCGGATACATCCTGTGCCAGTTCGCCGGTGCGTTCGTCGGCGCTGTCATCGTTTACCTGATGTTCAAGGATCAGTTTGACGCCACCGAAGAGGCCGGCACCAAGCTGGGCGTTTTCTCCACCGGTCCTGCCATTCCTAACCTGCCCCGCAACATCTTCTGCGAAGCCGTTGCTACTTTCGTCCTGGTGTTTGCCATCAAGGGCCTGGGCAATGTTGGCGGTTTGAACGGCGCACAGGGCAACCTGCTGGTCTTCGGCCTGATCACCTCCATCGGTATGTCTCTGGGCGGCCTGACCGGCTACGCCCTGAACCCCGCACGTGATATCGGCCCCCGTATCGCCCATGCGATTCTGCCCATCAAGGGTAAGGGCAGCTCCAACTGGGGCTACGCCATTGTTCCTATTCTGGGACCCATCATCGGCGGTCTGGTTGCCGTGCTGCTGTTCGGTATTATTCCTTGGTAATTGAATTTCATCAATCAAGGTGCTCATTTGCATATTTGATTAATTGAGGACGCTGAGAGCCGGGTGGTCCCCGTTTCCCCCCGGGGGAGATTGGGCCTCCCGGCCTCTTGGCGTGAAACCTCCAAATCCGAACGAGGAGTTGAATTCAGCGTGACAGATATCATTATCATAGGCGCAGGCGTTTCCGGCTGTGCCATTGCCCGGGAGTTGTCCCGCAGGAAAGCGGATATTCTGGTGGTGGAGCGGGAAGAGGATGTGTGCTGCGGCACCACCAAGGCAAACAGTGCCATTGTCCATGCCGGTTTCGACGCTGCCAACGGCACACTCATGGCAAAACTCAACGTAGAGGGCAGCCGACTGATGCCCCAGCTTGCAAAGGATCTGGATATCCATTTTGAACAAAACGGCAGTTTAGTAGTCATGATGAGCGAGAAAGACCGTCCTGCTCTGGAGAAGCTCTACCAGAACGGGCTTGCCAACGGTGTGGAAGGTCTGCGGATTGTGGAACGGGATGAGCTGCGTGCGCTTGAGCCCAACATCAGCGATGACGCGGTTGCTGCTCTGTACGCTCCCACTGGCGGAATCATCTGTCCCTTCGGCCTGACCTATGCTCTTGCAGAGAACGCGGCCGCCAACGGTGTCCGTTTCCGGTTTGACAGTGAAGTGACTGGCGTGGAGCCTACAGATGGGGGCTGGAAAGTCCACACCGTAAAGGGAGACCTGGAAGCAAAGGTCGTTGTGAATGCTGCGGGCCTGTATTCCGATAAGATCCACAACATGGTTGCGGACGACAACATGACCATCATTCCCCGTCGGGGAGACTATTTCCTTCTGGATCGCTCCACCGGCGGTTTTGTGAAGCACACCATCTTCCAGCTTCCCGGCAAGCTGGGCAAGGGCGTTCTGGTGAGTCCCACGGTTCATGGAAATATCATTGTCGGCCCCACTGCCATTGATCAGGAGGACAAGGAAGCCACGGCAACTACCCAAGCAGGACTGGACGACGTACGAAACAAGTGCGGAATCTGCGTAAAGAATCTGCCTCTGCGCCAGACCATCACCAGTTTTGCCGGTCTGCGTGCCCACGAGGCCAGACACGAATTCTTTATCGGGGAAGTCAAACCCGGATTCGTGGACTGCGCAGCCATCGAATCTCCGGGCCTGTCCTCCAGCCCTGCCATTGGCAGAATGGTAGCAGAGATTGTGGACGGCATCCTGAATCTGGAGCCGAATACCGATTTCATTCCCACTCGAAAGGGAATTCTGGATCCCAAGACGCTGCCTCTGGAAGAGCGGGCAAAGTTGATTCAGGAAAATCCCGCTTACGGCACCGTGATCTGCCGCTGTGAGACCGTCACGGAAGGTGAGATTGTCGATGCCATCCGCCGAACTCCCGGCGCAAAGAGTCTGGACGGCGTGAAGCGTCGTACCAGAGCCGGTATGGGCAGATGTCAGGGCGGTTTCTGCAGCCCCAGAGTCATGGAGATTCTTGCACGGGAGCTGGGGGTTTCCCAAAGTGAGATCACCAAGTCCGGCGGCACATCCAGGCTGATTGTTGGAACCAACAAAGACAGCCTGAAAGGAGGGGACGTCCAGTGAAAAACTATGATCTTGTCATCATTGGCGGCGGCCCCGCGGGCCTTGCAGCAGCAGTGGCAGCCCGAGAAAGCGGTATTGAGGATATTCTGATTCTGGAACGCGACAACGAGCTGGGCGGCATTCTCAACCAGTGCATCCACAACGGCTTCGGCCTCCATACCTTTAAGGAAGAGCTTACCGGCCCCGAATATGCCGGCAGATTTATCCAGCAGGTCAGGCAGTTGGAGATCCCCTACAAGCTCAACACCATGGTTCTCAACCTGGCGGAGGATAAAACCGTAACCGCCATGAACCGGGAGGATGGCCTGTTTACTCTGAAACCCAAAGCGGTTATTCTGGCAATGGGCTGCCGGGAGCGTCCCAGAGGCGCCCTGAATATCCCTGGCTATCGTCCCGCCGGTATCTACACCGCGGGTACTGCCCAGCGTCTGGTGAACATGGAGGGATATCTGCCTGGCCGGAAAGTCGTCATTCTGGGTTCCGGTGATATCGGTCTGATTATGGCTCGCCGTATGACCCTGGAAGGTGCGCAGGTACAGGTCGTGGCCGAGCTGATGCCGTACTCTGGCGGCCTGAAGCGGAATATCGTTCAGTGTCTGGATGACTACGGCATTCCGCTGAAGTTGAGCCATACCGTGGTGGACATTCAGGGTAAGTCCAGAGTGGAAGGCATCACTCTGGCCCGGGTGGAAAACGGAAAACCCGTCCCCGGCACGGAGGAGCATTACGAGTGTGATACATTGCTTCTTTCCTGTGGCCTGATCCCCGAAAATGAGCTCAGCCGCGCTGCGGGCGTGGAGCTGAATCCTGTGACCAACGGCCCTGCCGTCAACGAAAGCCTGGAAACCAGCATTCCCGGTGTCTTCGCAGCAGGCAATGTCCTCCACGTTCACGATCTGGTGGACTACGTTTCCGAGGAAGCGGCAGCTGCCGGACGCCATGCGGCAGCTTACATCCAGAGTAGGGGAAGGACGGAAGCCGGACGTTCTTTGCCTGTACGTTGTGAGAATGGTGTTCGCTACACCGTTCCTGTGGTGATTCGCCCCGATGCGGTGGACCAGGATGAAAAAATCACCCTCCGTTTCCGTGTGGGTGGCGTTTACAAGAACAAGCGGATTGTGGTTTACGCCGGTGATATCCCGATTTTCAGCCGCAAGCGGCCTGTTCTGGCCCCCGGTGAGATGGAAACGGTGCGTCTGAAGGTCAGTGCGCTTCTGGACCATCCGGAAGCGGATCACATCACCGTGACGCTGGAGGAGGCGTAACCATGGAAAAAGTACAGTTAACCTGCATCGGTTGTCCTCTGGGCTGCCCGCTGACCGTAGAGATGGAGGGGAAGGAAGTTAAGTCCGTCACCGGAAACACCTGCCCCAACGGTGAAGCCTATGCCCGGAAAGAAATGACCAACCCCACCCGCATTGTTACCAGCTCTGTACGTGTTCGGGGTGGAATCCTGAATGTAGTATCCGTGAAGACTGCTTCGGATATTCCCAAGGGAAAAATCTTTGACTGCATGCGCGCGTTGGGGGATGTGGATATTTCTGCGCCCGTTACCATTGGACAGGTGGTTCTGCAAAATATCGCAGACACGGGTGTAGATGTGGTGGCCACGAAAAATGTTTCCGCAAAGTAATCTGCCCGGAATGTGCCCGCTCCCGTCACCACCTACGCGCTGTTCCGGGACGGGAAGTTCGTGACACAGGCGATTCAGTCGGACAAAAAATTCCTGGCACTTGCGGGGGTGGAAGTGTGACCGCTCTGCCAGCGGAGGACCTGTTTTCCAAATATGGGGTCCTTCCGGAATACTATGAGGATCTGGGTGATGGAATCTATCAGGTCTATGTGGAAGTGGGCGGCGAGATTGTCCCCTTTGTGACGGTCAACTCCGCAACCGGGGACTATCACGGGTAAGAAGCGAACCGATAAGTGAAACGAGCCTCCGTATTGCCGATCTGCGGCGATACGGAGGCCTTGGCTATCTAAGGAACCTCTGAATAAATCGTCTGCGGCTGGACAGCAAATCGTTTGCTCCATCCGTTCCGTTCTGAATCGGGAAAATATATACAGTATCGGATGTCCAAAACTGGCGTTCTAAATGCGTGGATTTTCCCCCAAAAATCTGTCCGTCTTTCTTTCCGCATCGTTCTTGAAAGAATGACTGATTGATAGAACGGTAGAGGTCAGTTTTCAAACGGATGGTATTCCGTCACATTCCTCAAATATTCCCGTACATCCCCGTGGAGCAGCAGGTTCACATAGTCAACTGGCGCATTGTACACCAGCCATTCCAGTTCGCTGCTCTCATACATATTCCGTGCGACCTCGGCTTCTACCAAGGTGCAGTCAATGGCAATCATGCTTCCATCGGCGTATTTGACCTCAACGCGGGCGGTACCGATATTGAACGCACACGAAATCAATTTCTTATCCATAACAGCGTCCTCCTAAATCTGTTTCTTTTTCCGTGGTCCTCTGGGTTTTGATTCTGGCCGTTTGATAACACCGTCTCGGAAATGGGTTTCCTCGAACCTGCCAAAGAAAACAAATAATCCGAACCCATCTCCCACAGGGAAGATTTGTTCGGATTATATTGGTTTGGTGCCGCTAACCGGACTCGAACCGGTACGGAGTCACCCCCAGCGGATTTTAAGTCCGCGATGTCTACCATTCCATCATAGCGGCATATTCAATCCCTCTAATGGAGGAATATGAAGTTGTAGGCGTGTTCCAAAGCAAAGATCAGTTGCTGTTCGCAAGAACTCTTCGGGTGGGGTGAGAGCCACCGTGTCAGACCAATGCCTTCGCATACTCAAAATCTTTGTTGGGAACGTAAAGATCGTATGCAATTTGGTACTCCGCCAGCTGACCGAAAGCGCCGGTTTGCTGGTTGGAGTTATGGGATTTCAGCAAGGTTTTGATGCCGTGCTCCTCAAGAATACGCACCTTGGATTTTATGGTTTCCATGGAAAAACTCGAAAAAACACAGCGGTGAGTCAGATAATAGAAACAGTTGCCCATACCGTGCACCTCCCAATCCGGAATCGTTTTGGTAACAGTATACTCGGAAGAGCTACAACAGCTTTGCTTATTCTACCACAAACAGTCAATGCCGTCAAGTATCACAGCTGGTCGAGATTCAGGGAAAACGCGCCGAGACAGTGTTCTGTAAACCAGTTCAGCTCCGGCAGGTTCATGGAAACCATGGCTTCCCAGGTCTGGCGGGCGGCGGTGTCGAACTCCGTGTTGCCCGCCTTCTGCTCTTCCAGACACTTGATGTGGGCGCTAAGCTTGTCCGCCGC
>JAXEMQ010000019.1:0-4583 GCA_034099845.1 Faecousia sp. | reverse complement strand
CAGCCGGAAGACCTCCCGCTTCTGCTCCAGCACGGTGTCGAACTGCTCGATGTACTGCTCCGGGAATTTCGGGTTGTGGAACCGGGTCAGGCGGCCTCCCGGCAGGTTGATTTTGGTCATGCCGCCGCCGCCCAGGGAGAGAATGCTGTGCAGCTCTTCCATCATGTAGATGTTGTACAGGCAGTCCCGGCCGTCACGGCTCCAGCCCACGTTTTCAAAGGAGCCGGACATATATTTCTGCCGGTACAGGTAATAGGGCTTGTAGCCCAGGGCGCGGAGCCTGTCTTCTCCGTAGGCCACCATTTGGGCAACGGTCTGGGTGTCCGGCAGATGCGCTCTGTGCTCAAACAGATCCGCGCCCTTTTTAAGGGCCAGGGTATGTACGGTGATGTTGGCGGGAGCCAGCTCCGCCACGGCATCCAGACTGGTCCGGAACCCCTCCAGGGTATCGGTGGGCAGACCGGCGATCAGGTCCATGTTGATGTCCCGGAAACCGGCATTCACAGCCTGCTCATAGGCCCGCCGCACATCGAAAGCCTTATGGGGCCGCCCGCAGGCCCGGAGGACGGAGTCCACCATGGTCTGGGGATTGATGCTCATGCGATCCGCTCCGTGGTCAAAAATGGTTTGAAGCTTTTCTTCCGTCAGGGTGTCGGGCCGTCCCCCCTCCACGGTGAATTCCAGGCAGCGGCTCAGGTCCAGATTGCTCCGAAGGGTATCCAGAAGCCGGGCCATCTGCTCATCCGACAGGGTGGTGGGGGTACCGCCGCCAATGTACACCGTGCGCAGGGTGCGGCCGGAAGCCTTCAGAAGGGAGCC
This sequence comes from Faecousia sp., assembly GCA_034099845.1. GTDB lineage: Bacteria > Bacillota > Clostridia > Oscillospirales > Oscillospiraceae > Faecousia. The sequence goes on along the minus strand of JAXEMQ010000019.1, from coordinate 3,764 downwards.
GGTCAGCTCGATTTCCCGGAGGAGCTTTTGCAGATAGGGCTCCACCAGCTCGGTCTTCTTTCCCACGGTCCGGCTGACAAAGCTGCAATAGGTGCACCGGGTGGGGCAGAAGGGGATGCCCACATACAGGGAAATGTCGGAAGGGCTCATTTTGGAAACCGCGTTCACCGTGGAAACGGAACAGTCCACGGAGAGCTTTCGGCGCGCTTCCGTTACATAATAGACATCCTTCAGCATTTTTTCTGCCGATTTCGGGGAGCCGCCTTCCAAAAGATGCTTGGTGGTCAGCTTGGTGGGCCGCACACCGGCCAGGGCGCCCCAGGCAGGCTCCCGATCCAGAAGCTGCCGGGCGGCCAGATAGACGCTCTGCTGCAAAATCCGCCGGCGGAGCCGGACGGTTTCTTCACCGGAGCGCAGCCTGCGGCTGGCTTTGGCGGTGCGGCCGCCAAGGGTGATTCGCGCCGTGGCGGTGAGCCAGGTGCTTCCCCGGTGGAGGGCGGACACCGCTTCCGGCTCCGCGTCCTCCGGAAACAGGCTCAGCAGCAGCTGCTCCACGGCGTAACGGTCATCATGACCGATGAGTTTCAGATTCATAGAGATCCTTTCGGGTTTGTGGATAGGGGTGGCTGTTCCGTAAGATTGCCGCGCCGGTGTGCGCGCCGGTGCGTAATGACACAGCCGACGGAATCGTTACAGATAGGGATTGGTCTTCTTCTCCCAGTCCAGGGTGGACCCGTGGCCGTGGCCGGGGTGAACCTGGTAGTTCTCTTTGAGGGCTGCCAGCCGCGCCAGGGATGCTTTCATGGCCCTGGCATTGCCGCCTGGAAGGTCCGTCCGCCCGCAGGAACCGGCAAAGAGGGTATCGCCGGAGAACAGATGCTGTTCCATGACCAGACACACGGAGCCGGGGGTGTGGCCCGGGGTTTCCAGCACGGTGACGGGAATCTCCGCCAGGGTCAGTTGGTCACCCTCCGCGTAGGTGTCGGTGTAAAAGAGGGGACCGGCGGTCATCATGGGGGGCATGGCCAGATCCTTTTCGTTCAGATAGACCCTGCAGCCGGTTTCCGCCGCCAGTTCCTTTACGGCGCCCACATGGTCAAAGTGGCCGTGGGTCAGCGCAATGGCCTCCGGTGTCAGATGGTTCTCTTCCAGAAAGGAGAGAATGATCTCCGGCTCATAGCCGGGGTCCAGGATCAGGGCCTTCCGGCTGTCCTCCCGGCGGACAATGTAGCAGTTGGTTTGGTAATCTCCGAGGGGTAGGGTGTCGATGATCAGCATAGTGTTCTCCTTAGCCTCTTCTGGGGCTGTTCATCAGATGGTCGGTGTCCAGGATCAGGGTTACGGGGCCGTCGTTCAGGGATTCCACCTTCATATCGGCGCCGAAGCGGCCGTGCTGAGGGGGATAGCCCAGCTCCCGGCAGATGGAGAGAAATTTTTCGTACAGGGCGTTGCCCAGCTCCGGCCCGGCGGCCTCCGTAAAGCTGGGACGGCGGCCTTTCCGGCAGTTGCCGTAGAGGGTGAACTGGCTGACCACCAGAACCTCTCCGCCGATGGCATCCAGCCCCAGGTTCATCTTTCCGTTTTCGTCTTCAAAAATCCGCAGGCCAAGGGCTTTTTCCGCCAAAACCCGGGCGTGCTCCTCCGTATCCTCCGGGCCCACGCCCAGAAGGATCAGAAAACCCGGCCCGATTTTGCCCACGGTTTGTCCGTCAATGGTGACGGAGGCGTATTTGACTCTTGTTAATACAGCACGCATGGCAGTTCTCCCAAGCTTTGATATGATTGATCAGTTTTCTGGAAACGAATTGACAATTGACAGTTGATAATTGACAATTGAGGGATCCCTTCGGGATGAAATTTGGATAAAACAATATACCCGGAAGGAGAACAAAAATTGTCCATTGTCCATTGTCAATTGTCAACTGAGCCGGCTTGTCCGGCGTCAGTTCTGCCCTCTCTTGGAGCCGGTAACATCCCGGATGTTCAGGAGCTTGGCACGGATGGCCTCCAGCTCGGCGGTGTTCTTCACCTCGAAGCGGATGGTGATGTTGCTGCGTCCTCCAGCCAGATCCTTGCCGGAGAGCTCCTTCACCCGCACCCGGGCGGTGGTCAGGGCCTGGGCAACATCCAGCACCAGGCCGTCCCGGGTGATGCAGTCCAGCTCCAGAGTGGTTTCAAAGGGCTGCTCTTCCTGATTGGCCCAGCGGACCCGGACCCAGCGGCCTGCCTGGCTGGGGTCGTCCCGGTTTTTGGCATTGGGGCAGTCGGCCCGGTGGACGGATACGCCGAAGCCCTTGGTGATAAAGCCAACGATGGCATCGCCGGGCACAGGGGTGCAGCACTTGGCGAACTTGATCATGCAGGAATCAATGTCCTCCACGATGACGCCGTTGACGGCGTGGCGGTTCTGCTTGACCGCCTCGCTGTCCGGGGAAAGCCGCAGGGGAGACTGGGGCAGCTTTTCGGCGGTTTGGGCCTTCAATGCTTTGTTGATGTCGTCCCGGATCCGGCCCACGGCCTTTACGGCGGTGAGTCCCCCGTAGCCGATGGCGGCATACAGGTCGTCCCAGTTGTCAAAGGAGAGCTTCCGCAGCAGCTGGGCTTCCAGCTCCGGCTCGGTGATGGCGGTGAGGGGCAGGTTTTCCCGCTTCATTTCGGATTCAAAGGAGGCCCGGCCGTGGACGATGTTTTCATCCCGCTTTTCCTTCTTGAACCACTGCTTGATCTTGGTCCGGGCCTGGTTGCTCTGGCAGATGTTCAGCCAGTCACGGCTGGGACCCTTGGCGCTCTTGGAGGTGATGACCTCCACAATGTCGCCGTTGCGCAGCTTGGCGTCAATGTTCGCGATGCGGTTGTTGACCTTGGCGCCCACCATGGCGTTGCCCACGCCGGAGTGAATGGCATAGGCAAAATCGATGGGGGTGGAGCCGGAGGGCAGGGATACAATCCGGCCCTTGGGGGTGAAGACGAACACCTCGTCGTCGAACATATCGATTTTCAGGGACTGCACATATTCTTCCGCGTCGGAATCCTGCTGGCTCTCCAGCAGACGGCGCACCCATTCAAAGTCCTTTTCGGTGCCGGAACCGGTACCCTGCTTGTACTTCCAGTGGGCGGCGATGCCGTACTCGGCGGTCTCGTGCATCTCCCAGGTGCGGATCTGCACCTCGAAGGGGATGCCCTGGGAGCCGATGACGGTGGTGTGCAGACTCTGGTACATATTGGGCTTGGGGGTGGAGATGTAATCCTTGAACCGGCCGGGAATCAGATTAAAGAGGTCGTGAATATGGCCCAGCACATTGTAGCAGTCCGGGATGGAGTCCACAATGACCCGGAAGGCGTAGATGTCGTACAGCTCGTCCATGGTCTTGCCCTGGGACTGCATCTTGCGGTAGATGGAGTAAACGTGCTTGATCCGGCCGTAGGTGGTGTTGTGGATGCCCATGGCGGTGAGCCGCTGGGTGATTTTTTCCTGAATGGTGCGCATGAAGCTCTCGTCCTGCTCCTTGTGCTCCTGCAGGTAGGCGGTGATTTCATTGTATTCCTTTGGGGCCAGATACCGCAGAGAGGTATCCTCCAGCTCCCATTTGATCTTCTGCATACCAAGCCGGTGGGCCAGGGGCGCGTAGATGTCCATGGTCTCCTGACACTTGGAAATCTGCTTGGCGGGAGACTGGTACTGCATGGTGCGGATGTTGTGAAGCCGGTCCGCGATTTTGATCAGCACCACCCGGATGTCCTTGCTCATGGCCATGAACATCTTC
>JAXEMQ010000007.1:0-2291 GCA_034099845.1 Faecousia sp. | reverse complement strand
GAGGGGCTTTTGCCCCTCTGCTCCGTAGAATCAAACTCGGTTCCAGCGGTCAATAATCTTTCTGGATTGCTCCCAAATATCCTGCTCACTCCAGGTATATCCGTCGCCAGGTTCCTCGGAGAACAGCGCAAGGATCTCTTCCTTAGCATGTTCGGCGTTCTTCGCATTGAGGAACCAGCTTTGCAGATCCGTGTCCAACATCTGGCGGGTAATCGTCATCTCAATCACCAGCCTCTCCGGGAACTGCCCCCATGCTTCTCAAGCCATGGCGTTCCCTCATGGAGACCTTGCCATCAATCAGAACCTCATAGGCATTGTGGACGATGCGGTCCATAATAGCCTCAGAAATGGGGCTGCGGTCATCAGAGTCAGGATTAATGCGCTCATACCATTCATCCGTGTTGTATTGGGTACAGAAGATGGTCGCACCCCGGTCGCTGCGCATCTCAACAATCTCCAGCAGGTTGTAGGATTCCTGAGGTGTCAGGCAGCGGATAAGCCACTCATCCAGAATCAGCAGATCGTACTTTCGGTAGCTTTTAATCAGTTTCTTCAGCTCTCCGCTTGCCTGCGCCAGGCTCAATTCCTCCAACAGTTCCGGGAGTCGGATATATCGCACAGACTTGTATTTGCGGCAGGCCGCGTTTCCAAGAGCACAGGCCAGAAAGGTTTTTCCGCTGCCGGAAGCGCCTTTTAAGATAATGTGGTGGCCGTCTTCAATGTATTTGCATGTGGCAAAGCGAAGAATTTGGGTTTTGTCCAATCTGCGGTCTTCGTGGTATTCAATATCCTCAATCATGGCGCCGGGGGCGGCAAAATGTGCTTCCCGGATGCAGCGTGCCAGCCTGTTCTGCTGGCGCCTGTTCCATTCCGCGTCAACCATCAGGGCAAACCGTTCTTCAAACCCAAGCATGCTGTATGCAGCCGGATCGCCCAGCTGGCGCTCAAATTCAGCGGCCATTGCGCTGAAACGCATTGCCTTCAGCGCCTCAATGGTAGAGTTGTTCATCATTTGCTGCTACCTCCTTTTCGGAAGTAAGCAGCACCACGGGTTATACCGTGCTGGGTGTTGGCCTTAGGAACCTCCGGCTTTTTCGGCGTGGCAACCTTGTCTTGCCCATTCTTGAGAATGGTACTGAGCGTTCGGATGGACGGCGTAGAAGTGAACGCCAACAGCCGCTCGCAGGCATTTTCCAACCGTGCTGCACCATAACGGTCTGCCAGCCTTGTTATACTGGCACAGGCCTTATAGCCTTGCTCGGTTTCTTTGCCGCTTGTGAGGAAATATCGGACAACCGAAGCGGTACGTTCACCAACAGAGCTGCCCCAGGATGTGAACTCGCTTTCGTTGTAATTCAGATACTTCCTATGTTCCGGCGTCATATGTTCCGGCTTTACCACAGGATCGCGAAGTACCGTTCGGTGCCGTGCGTGCATAGCAACTCTGGTGCCGCGGTAGAAAACCTCAACCGCGTTTTTGGTCAGGCGCAGGTTCACCTTTTCGCCAATCAGATCAAAGGGGACGGAGTATTTGTTCATGCCATCAAAAACCAGGTAATCAGGCCCAACCGTTATATCAGGAGGCCAGACAGCTGGCTCATATGCGGCAGTCGGAAGAGGCTTCATAAACTCCTGCTCTTCGGTCAGATAGGCGCTTCTGCGGCATCCTTCGCGCTTTTTAAACGGGCGGTCATTCAATTCTTCCAGCTTCTCAGCCACCGCTTCCTGCGCTTCGCGTATGGAAAAGAACCGTCGGTCCCGTAGCGCCGCCAGGATCCAGGTTGAAGCAAACTTCACAGTCCCTTCTGCCAAGGGCTTGTCCTTAGGGTGCTCCACTCTGGCTGGGACAATCGCAGTATCGTAATGCTCAGCCAGTTCCTGGTAACTCCGGTTAAGAACTGTTTCATACCGGGTATTTTTCGTTACACCGGTCTTCAGATTATCCGGGATCAGCAGCCGGGTCACACCGCCGAAGTAGCTGTAGGCATGGGCATGACAAAGAAGCCAGTTTTCCAGCTTCATGTCGTCACAGGCCTCGGCATAGGCATAGCAGCTGCAAGGTAGAACCGCAACAAACAAATATGCCTTGGAGACATCCCCGGTAACCGGGTCATAGATATCCAGCGTGTTGCCGGCCCAGTCCACCTGCATAGCATCTCCCGGCTTGTGCTGTATCCGCATGGTTGCCTTGGTAATCCGTGCCCATTGCCGATATTTCTCGCAGAACTGTGTGTACATGTACGGTGTGGTACCGTCATTTTCGCATCGTCTGCAATATTCTGTCCACAACA
>JAXEMQ010000290.1:0-2424 GCA_034099845.1 Faecousia sp. | reverse complement strand
CCTTGGAGCTGCTGCTCTTTTACGCTCTGCCCCGGGTAGACACCAATCCCATCGCCCACAGGCTTCTGGACCGGTTCGGCAGCCTCTCCCAGGTCCTGGAGGCCAGCCCGGAGGAGCTGTGCAAGGTCCCGGGGGTGGGGGAGAATGGGGCGCTGCTTTTAAACCTGATTCCCCAGATGGGCCGGTTTTATATGACGGACCGGGCAAAAAGCGCCACAATTTTAACCTCCCTGGAGCAGTGCGCGGAATTCCTGGTGCCCCGGTTCTTTGGACGAAAGCTGGAGACGGTGTTTCTTCTGTGCCTGGATGCCAAGTGCAAGGTGCTCTGCTGCAAGGAGCTGGGGGAGGGCAGCGTCAATTCTACGGGTCTTTCCATCCGCCGGGTGGTAGAGACCGCCCTGGGGGTCAACGCCTCCTCTGTGGTGCTGGCCCACAATCATCCCAGCGGCCTGGCGGTGCCCTCGCCGGAGGATATCCAGACCACCCGCCGGATAGCCCAGGCGCTGCAGGCGGTGGATATTGTGCTGGCCGACCACATTGTCATTGCCGACGACGACTATGTCTCCATCGCCATGTCGGATGAGCGGTTTCGGGAATGTCTGCTTCTGTAAAGGAGAACCAAATGGATCATTTTGAACTGATTTCGGAATATCAGCCTTCCGGCGACCAGCCGGAGGCCATTGAGGCCCTGGCAAACGGGGTGGAATGGGGCCTGCGGGAGCAGACCCTTCTGGGCGTTACCGGTTCCGGCAAGACCTATACCATGGCCCAGGTCATTGCGAAGGTCAACCGGCCCACGCTGGTGCTGGCCCACAACAAAACCCTGGCGGCCCAGCTCTGCTCGGAATTCCGAGAGTTTTTCCCCAATAACGTGGTGGAGTACTTTATTTCCTACTACGATTACTACCAGCCGGAGGCCTATATCGCCCATACGGATACCTATATCGAGAAGGACTCCTCCGTCAACGAGGAAATTGACCGGTTGCGCCACTCTGCCACCGCGTCCCTTTCGGAGCGGCGGGATGTGATCATTGTGGCTTCTGTCAGCTGCCTGTACGGCCTGGGTGACCCCATCGACTATAAGAACATGGTCATTTCCCTGCGGGTGGGCATGGAGAAGCCCATGGATGAGGTCCTCAAAAAGCTGACGGAAATCCGCTATGAGCGCAACGACCTGGATTTCTCCCGGAATAAGTTCCGGGTCCGGGGCGATACCCTGGAAATCTATCCGGCCTACTCCTACGGCCGGGCCTTCCGTGTGGAGTTTTTTGGAGACGAGGTTGACCGCATCAGTGAAATCAATGCGGTATCCGGGTTGGTTGAGCGGTATGTGGAGCATGTGGCCATCTATCCCGCCAGCCATTATGTGGCAAGCAAGGAGAAGCTCCAGCGGGCCATGCTGGAAATCCAGAAGGAATGCGACCGGCAGGTGGAGGCCTTCCGGGCGGAAAACAAGCTGATCGAAGCCCAGCGGATTGCCCAGCGGGTGAACTACGATCTGGAAATGCTGACGGAAATCGGCTTTTGCAGCGGCATCGAGAACTATTCCCGGGTGATCCAGGGAAGGGAACCGGGCACACCGCCCACCACCCTTTTGGATTATTTCCCGGAGGATTACCTGATGTTTGTGGACGAGAGCCATGTGACCCTGCCCCAGTGCCGGGCCATGTACGCCGGAGACCGGAGCCGGAAGGACGCCCTGGTGAACTACGGCTTCCGGCTGCCTTCGGCCTACGACAACCGGCCCCTGAACTTCGAGGAATTCGACCGGAAGATCAATCAGGTCATCTACGTCTCCGCCACCCCCGGCGAGTATGAGAAAACCCGGTCCGGCCAGATTGTGGAGCAGGTGATCCGGCCTACGGGACTGCTGGACCCCATTGTGGAGGTCCGGCCCATAGAGGGGCAGATTGATGACCTGATCGGGGAAATCAATCAGCGGACTGCCCGCCAGGAGCGGGTGCTGGTAACCACGCTGACCAAGAAAATGGCGGAGGATCTGACGGTTTATCTGCAAAAAGCCGGTATCAAGGTGCGCTATATGCATTCGGATGTGGGGGCCATGGAGCGGATGGAGATCATCCGGGATCTGCGTCTGGCCAAATTCGATGTGCTGGTGGGCATCAACCTGCTGCGGGAGGGCCTTGACCTGCCGGAGGTCAGCCTGGTGGCCATCCTGGATGCGGATAAGGAGGGGTTCCTGCGCAGTGAGACCAGCCTGATCCAGACCATGGGCCGGGCGGCCCGAAACGCCGACGGCAAGGTCATTATGTACGCCGACACGGTAACGCCGTCCATGCGCACAGCCATGGACGAAACTGCCCGCCGCCGGGAGATTCAGAACGCCTACAATGAGGCCCACGGCATTGTGCCCAGGACGGTGATCAAGTCCGTCCGGGATCTGATTGAGATTTCCTCTCCCAC
>JAXEMQ010000287.1:0-3990 GCA_034099845.1 Faecousia sp. | reverse complement strand
AGGGCAGCACCGCATAATGGGGCAAGGAGATTCGGCCAGTGTTTTGACCCAGGCGAAAGTATGGAAAACGGGGGAATACTGGATGTATTCCCCATTTTTCATACTGCACGATTGGGCCAAAAGATCCGCTGAAGCTCGCAGTTTCCATTGTGCGGTGTTGCCTTAGATTCTGACGCAGGAACGGTCGATTTCGGAGAGCTTGTGCACACCGCACATCTGCATGGTGTCGGCCAGCTCTGTCCGGATTTTGTCGGCGTAGACCTTGGCACCCTCGGCACCGCCGCCGTAAACGGCGCAGACAAAGGGACGGGCAATGACTACGGCCTGGGCACCCAGAGCCAGAGCACGGAATACGTCGGTGCCGCTGCGGATGCCGCCGTCAACCAGAACGGGAACCCGTCCGTCCACCGCCGCCACGATTTCCGGCAGAACCTCTGCCGTGGCGGGGCAGCCGTCCAGAACCCGGCCGCCGTGGTTGGATACCAGAATGGCATCAGCGCCGGCTTCCAGAGACTTCAGGGCGCCCTGAACGGTCATAATGCCCTTGACGATGAAGGGAAGACCGGCAATCTGCTTGATTTCCCGGAGCTGCTCTACGGTTTTGCTGCCGGCAGGGGGATTCATGCCCCGCAGAAAGGGCAGGCCCGCCGCATCCACATCCATGGCAACGGCAAAAGCGCCGCTTTCCTTGACCATGGCCATTTTTTCCTGAATCAGCGCCAGATTCCAGGGCTTGACGGTGGGAACGCCCATACCGCCCACCTGGCCGATGGCCTTGGTGGCCTGAACCATCACGTTGGCATCCAGACCATCACCGGTGAAGGCGGCAATACCGGCTTCCGCGCAGCCGCTGACCAGGGCGGCATTGTAGGTCTGGTCGTTGTAAAGGTCGCTGTAGTGCATGGTTACCGCGCCAACGGGTCCGGCGAAAATGGGGGCGGCAAAGCTGCGTCCGAAGAGGGTGTAGCTGGTGTCGGCGTCGCCGCCGGGGCACAGGGTGTCCATATTCACCCGAATCCGCTGCCACATTTCATAGTTGCGGATTGCGGTATCGCCGACGCCCTTGGCGCCGGGGCCGGGTACGGTATTGCGGCAGGCAATGCCGTTGCACACGGGGCAGGCTTTGCATTTGCCCATGTTTCCCCGGGCCTGGGCCATCACTTCATTATAGTTCATTGGTGAAGCACCTTCCTTTCTTTCTCTTGCAATACTATACCATAGCCCGGCGAAAAAGTACATACTCATTTGCGCCGCTGCGGGTCTTATGACAGAAGTGCACAAAAACAGGGAAGAATCCGCAAAGGATAGGGAGAAATCACAAGCATTTTGCCGAAAAGCATCTGTTTGCGGAAAAAGGACCTGTTTTCCCCCTGTTTTCGGTTGCATTTCCTCCCAGAAGAAGGTATAATGAAGGTAAACCGTCAAGAGGGGGGGAGTGTATGCAGAAGCAGTTTGTTCAGCGCCTGATGGCGATTTTTTTGCTGGTGATCTTTCTGATGAGCTGCGCGGATCTGTACATTGTCTCCCGGCTTCTGGAAGAGCAGTCAGTTACCCATGCCCGCAGCGCTTCGGACCGGCTCCATTCCGTGCTGGAGGCCAACGAGGAAGAACTGAAGGTTCTGAAAGAAAGCCTGGATGAAGACTACCTGACCCGGTGTCATGCGCTGGCCTACATCATCGCCCAGCACCCGGGTATTCTGCTGGACCGCAGTGAAATGGAACGGGTCCGGGATCTTCTGGGTGTGGACGAGTTCCATGTCATCGATGCCTACGGCTTCCTGCGCTGGGGAACGGAACCCAGATATTACAATATGGATTACGATGATTCCGACCAGACACGGGAGTTTCTCCAGATTCTGAAAGACCCGAAGCTGGAGATCATTCAGGAGATTCAGCCCGATGATACCCAGCAGATTGCCCAGTTTATTGCCGTTGCCCGGGAGGATGCCCCCGGTATTGTCCAGATCGGCCTGAAGCCCCAGCGGTATCTGGAGGCCGCTGCCAGAAATGAGATCTCGTACATCATTCAGCACTCCATCGCGGTGGACGGGGAGTACCTCTTTACCGCCAGCGCGGAAACGGGCCTGGTGACCGGCACCTCTGACGGCCGGTTCGTGGGTCAGCCGGTGACGGACATGGGCATCGGCGAAAACTACGCGGAACAATTCCGGAACGGCCGGTTTGTGACCCTTGCGGGAGAACGGTCCTTCCTGGTGACGGACCAGAAGGATGACCGTATCATCGGCGTGGCGGTTCCCGCCGACAGCATTTCCAACGAAATGTGGCGGCAGGTGCTTACCATGCTGGCCTGTCTGCTGGTTCTGAGCGGTTCTGCCATTGCGGCCATCAGCTATATGGTCAGCCGCAGCATTACCCAGGGCGTCTACAGCATTGTAGACGGCATGAACAAAATCCGTCAGGGCGATCTGAATACGGTGGTCCGGGTGGATTCCAGCCCCGAATTCCGGGCCCTCAGCGACGGCATCAACCAGATGGTCGGTCAGATTATCCGGGAACGGGATTTCGATGCCCTTACCGGTCTGCGCAGCCGCCGCAGCTTTGAAAAGACCGTGAATCATGCCATGCAGAGCAAACGCAATGTGGCCTTTTTTATGATGGATCTGGATAATTTCAAGAACATCAACGATACCTACGGACATGCTTTCGGTGATACCTATCTGCGGGAGCTGGCCCACCGGCTGGAAGAGGTTTTCTATCCGGATTGTATTCTGGGCCGCCGGTCCGGCGATGAGTTCTATATCTGCTGGCCAGGCTGCACCGGCCTGGAGGCGGCGGAAAACAGAATCCAGAAGCTCTACGAATCTCTGGAGGGAAAGTCCCTGATGGCACCGGATCAAAGTGATCTGGTGATCCATATTACCGCGGGCATCACGGTTCGTTCCGGGTCGGATCTGTTGGATTACGACGCGCTGGTCGGCGAAGCGGATGTGCTACTGTATCAGGCAAAGGAAAAGAATAAGGGCCGCTATCTGGCACACAGCAGTCTATCATGAAACCTCCCGAATTTTTCGGGAGGTTTTTTACACGGCATAGCCCGGAAGATCCGCCTTTTCCCGGTCGGGGCACAGCATGGTTACCTGATTGCCCCGTTCCCGCAGAAAGCCGATGAGATTCATGGCGGCCAGGGTGGACAGTGTTTGGCTTCCGGCAGGGAAGGGGGATAACAGATGCATCAGACGCGGCAAAAGCGCCCGGCTCCCTGTAAGAGCCGGGCGCAGAATATTTGGGCCTCCCACCGCAAGGACTGGGGAAAAATGCCGGGAAGATTACGGAATTTTCGCCTGATTACATTGCCTGAGCATCCATTTCCGCCAGATACTTTTTGACGCTGACCAGCTTGACCACGCAGGTAAAGACGTTCATCGCCAGCTGCAGATCCGAATTGGCCGGGAACGAGGGGGCAATTCGGATATTGCTGTCGTGGGGGTCCTTCCCGTAGGGATAGGTGGCGCCGGCACTGGTGAGCACCAGACCCGCCTTCTTGCACCGGGAGACGATCTCCTTGGCGCAGCCATCCAGAGAATCGAAGGACACAAAGTAGCCGCCCTTGGGATTGGTCCAGGTGCCGATGCCCAGGCCCCCCAGCTGGGCTTCCAGAGTGTTGCGGACGATTTCAAACTTGGGCCGCAGAATATCGGCGTGGAGCCGCATATGCTCCACCATGCCGTGAATGTCCCCGAAGAAACGCACATGGCGCAGCTGGTTTACCTTGTCGTGGCCAATGGTCTGCACCTTCATCTGGGCCCGGATGTCCACCAGGTTGTTCTGAGACGCCGCCAAAGCGGAAATGCCGGAGCCGGGGAAGCTGATCTTGGAGGTGGAGGCAAACTTGTAGGCAAGGTCCGGGTTGCCTGCCCGTTTGCACTCTGCCAGGATCTCAATCAGGTGGTCCTGATCGTGGTCATACAGGTGATGGATGGTGTAGGCATTGTCCCAGTAGATGCGGAAGTCCACGGCGGCGGGCTTCAG
>JAXEMQ010000270.1:0-4075 GCA_034099845.1 Faecousia sp. | reverse complement strand
CCTGTGCCTGGCGGTGTGCCGCAGTGTGCTGCGCAGACGGACAAGCCTGGTGCCCATTCTGCTTGCCGCGCCGCCGGTGGCGCTGTGCGCCATGGTCCAGGGGAAGAATCCGGAAAGCTGGGCGGTGGCCTGCCTGCTGTTCGGCGCGGGTATGCTGCTGCTGACCTCCGGCGCCCGGAAAAACGGCGCCCTGCAGGGCTTGCGTCTGACCTTCGGGGCGGCGCTTCCGGTGCTGGTCTGCGTGGGGGCGCTGCTGCTGTGTAATCCCCAGGAACGTTATGTTGACCGGTCGGCCCCTGTCCGGGAGGCGATTCTCGCAAAATTCCGGGGCGGTTCCGGGGTGCTCTCCCCGTATGCCTTCGTTCCCCAGGTGGACCGGAGCAGTGACCTGGCCTCCCTTTCCGGCGGAGAACGGCCCAGAATGCCGGTGCTGACGGTGACAGCCCCCGAAAATGGCGGCGTATACCTCCGGGGCCAGGATTTTGACACCTATACCGGCAGGGGCTGGATGGCAGATCCGGCCCGTTCCGAGAATTTTGACGGCTGGGGGGAGGAAAAGGGCACCTTTTCCGTAAAAACCTTTGCGGTGCAGGACCTTGTCTATCTTCCTTACTATCCCGGCACCGGCACCATTCTCACCGGCGGGGCCCTGCCGAACACCGGCGGCACCACCAGCTATACCTTCCCCAACCGCAGCCAGGGCAGCGCCCTTCCCCGGGAAGCACTGGAAATTTATCTTTCCCTGCCGGAAAGCACACTGGCCTGGGCAAAGGAAATTCTGCCGGATTCCGCGGATCCGGCCACGATTGAGGCGCTGGTGGAGGGGAGCGCCGTCTACGATCTGAAAACACCCCAAATGCCGGAAGGGGAGACGGACTTTGCCCGTTGGTTCTGGGAGCAGTCGGACCGGGGCTACTGTGTCCATTTTGCCTCCCTGGCAACGGTGCTGCTCCGGGCCGCCGGGATTCCCGCCCGGTATGTAACCGGCTACCGGCAGGAGGTTTCGGCGGGGAAGCCCACGGTGGTCACCTCTCAGGAGGCCCACGCCTGGACGGAATACTATGACGGGGAAAGAGGCTGCTGGAAAATCCTGGAGGCCACCCCCGGCAGGGAAGCTCCGGTGACGTTGGCGACGGATCCGGGATCCGGCACTGACCGGACCCATGCGGAAACGCCCGTTCAGGAGGAACCCCCCGCCGGGACGGATACGGGGAAATCCTGGCTTCCGGTGTGGCTGGTGCTGCCGGGCATCATGCTGGTGCTGGCTGTCCGGAGGGGACTGGTGCGGCTGGTCCGGGAGAGCCGGAAACGGCGGGCCCCTGCAAAAAAGCGGGTGCTCCTTCTGTGGCAGGAGGCGGAGGGCCTTTCCAAAGCCAGCGGAAAACCCATACCCGATGCGCTTTTGGAGCTTGCCCAGAGGGCAAAATTCAGCCAGCACCGGGTCACCGCCATGGACGCGGTGCCTCTGGAAACCTTCTGCCAGGAATGCCGGGAGCGGCTGCAAAAGGCTCCGTTCTGGAAAAAATTTATAAACCGCTACCTCTATCTGCGGGATTAGGAGCGGTGCTGAAGCAACGGCCGATGCAGCCGCGGACCATTGCTTCGCGGCTGCACCGAGAAAAGGAGAAAACCTATGGAAGAAAAATTTGCTGCCGCCTGGGAAAAGGCGCGCTCGGATGCGTTGGCGCTGGGGGTGCGGATGCGCCCGGTGGAAAAGGGGCAGGCCCTGGCTTCCGCCCGGCGGATGCTTTCCGGCAGACGGCTCAGCGACGGCTTTGACGCCCTGGCCGCGAAAAACCGGCTGGATCTGTCGCTGGAGGCCCTGGCGGTAGACAAGCGGTTTACAGGGCTGTTCACCGATGAGCAGGCCAACGAGGCCCTGAGCCGGCTGCTGGAAGCGGGCTATTTTCTGTAAGGGCGGTTTTGCCCGCCGGCGAAAATCGGCAGGGGGGCTCCGGCCGGTTTTCGTTGCGTTTTTGGGGCGGCCATGTTATAGTGATAGAAAAACAACCCACAGCCGGGGCTCCAAGCCCCGTTGGAATCCGGAGGAAGCTATGAATACCCTGCTGCATATCTGCTGCGCGCCCTGCGCCAATCAGTGCATTGACGTTCTGCGGGCCGATCACTATGAGGTAACCGGCTACTGGTATAACCCCAACATTCACCCCTTTACCGAGTACCGGGCAAGACGAAACTGCCTTCGGGACTATGCCCAGACCATTGCGCTGCCCCTGATCGAGCGCAACGATTACGGCCTGCGGCCCTTTGTGCGGGCTGTGGCGGAGGACATTGAACACCGCTGCGTAAAATGCTACGAAATGCGGTTGTTTGAGGCGGCACGCATGGCGAAAGAGGGGGGCTTTGACAGCTTTACCTCCTCTCTCTTCATCAGCCCCTACCAGAACCATGAGCTGATGCGGGAGGTGGCTCTGCAGGCGGCTGCAGAATATGGGGTGGAATTTTTGTACCGGGATTTCCGGCCCTATTTCCGGGCCGGTCAGGAAAAGGCCAGAGAGCTGGGCTTTTATATCCAGAAGTACTGCGGCTGCGTCTTCTCTGAGGAAGAGCGGTATTTGAAGAAAAGCAAGATCATTCCCTGACAGAAAGCGAGAATGCATATGGATCAAATGGAATTTTCCGTCCCCTGTCTCTTTGGCCTGGAGGGCCTGACGGGAGACGAGCTGCGGCGGCTGGATATGGCCAACGTCCGTGTGGAAAACGGCCGGGTGCGGTTCTCCGGCGACTCCCGGGCCCTGGCCAAGGCCAATATATGCCTGCGCACCGGTGAGCGGGTGCTCATCGTCCTGGCCGATTTCAGGGCCACAACCTTTGAAGAACTGTTCCAGGGGGTTTACAATACCCCCCTGGAAGCCTATATTCCCAGAGACGGTGCCTTCCCGGTGAAGGGTCACTGCCTGAATAGCACCCTTATGAGCGTTCCGGACTGCCAGGCCATTGTAAAAAAGGCCGCGTCCAGACGGCTGGGCGAAAAGTACGGCATTTCCTGGCTGCCGGAAACCGGCGCCAAGTATCAGCTTCAGTTCTCCCTGATGAACGACCGGGCGCAGCTGTTCCTGGACACCTCCGGTCCGGGTCTGCACAAGCGGGGCTACCGGGCAAACGCCAACGATGCCCCCCTGCGGGAGACGCTGGCCGCCGCCATGGTGATCCTGACCCGGTATCGGGGCCGGGAGTTTTTGTGGGATCCCTTCTGCGGCAGCGGAACCATTCCCATTGAGGCGGCGATGATTGCGAAGAACAAGGCCCCCGGCGCCTACCGCCGGTTCTCCGCCGAGGCATTCAGTTGGATGGACCCCAAGCTCTGGGGAGAGGTGCGGACGGAGGCAAAGGACCGGGAATTTCACGGCAACTACCGGATTCTGGGCTCCGACAATGACCCCAAGTGCGTGTCTCTGGCCATGGCCAATGCCCGCAAGGCGGGGCTGGGAGATCTGATTGATTTCCGGGATGGGGACGCCACAAAGCTGAGCCTGCCCTGCGACGAAGGCATTCTGATCTGCAACCCGCCCTATGGCCAGCGGATGATGGAGCAGCAAAGCGCCCAGCGGCTGTATGCCGCTCTGGGTCGGCACCTGAAGTTTGCCGACGGCTGGAAAAAGTATGTGATCACCTCCGAGCCGGAGTTTGAGCACTATTTCGGAAAGCGGGCGGACAAGAAGCGGAAGCTCTACAACGGCATGATCAAGTGCGACTATTATATGTATCTGGGTCCCCGGCAAAAGAGAAAACCATAACATAGGGCAGGATAGAAAGATGAAGCACCTGTTTATCATCAATCCGGCGGCAGGCAGCCGGGATCGGACAAAGGAATATAAGAAGGCCATTGTGGAGGCTTGCCAGGGCCTTGACTACCGGGTGGAGGTTTCCACGGGGCCGGGGGACTGCACCCGTCTGGCGGCGGAGGCGGCAAAAAGCGGGGAGGAGTACCGCATTTATGCCTGCGGCGGCGACGGTACCCTGAACGAGGTGGCCGCCGGGGCGGCGGGCTGTCCCAATGCCGCGGTGACGGTATTTGCCGGGGGCAGCGGCAATGATTTTGTGCGGCTGTTTTCCG
>JAXEMQ010000267.1:0-5765 GCA_034099845.1 Faecousia sp. | reverse complement strand
TTTTTCTGGTACGACAGCCAGGACCGGGCCGCTTTGCTCAGTTCCCCCCGCTGCGAACTGCTGGACGGCTTTATCCGACATCGTCTGGGCCGGTCCACCGCCGTGGTCTGCTACAACGACGAAATCGCCCACCTGCTCATCAAGCGTCTGCTGGAGCTGGGCCGCACCGTTCCCGAGGAGGTAGCGGTTGTCAGCTTTGACAACAGCTTTTACAGCCAGGTGGGGCCGGTTCCCATCACCTCTCTTGGCCACCGCAGCGGCAGGACCGGACGCACCGCCGCAAAGCTGCTGCTGGATATTCTCGCCGGGAAGCAAACGACTCCGCCGCCCCTGGAATGGGAGCTTTCCCGCCGTCAAAGTGGCTGAACACCTGTCCGTCAGGGCCTCCGCCTGACGGCAGGCTTTCCATTACAAACGCCTTCTGCCGCAACCCGGTTGCAGCAGAAGGCGTTATTTGTTGCGTCAGTTTTACAGTACCAGTTTTGTAATGGCCTCATACAGGGCCGAAACATCCGCCCGGTTTACAAGAACGGTGGGCGCGCCGTTCAGGGTAACCAGACAATCCTCCGCCGTATTCCGGTAGAAACAGAGCTCTACCTCCGGGAACCGGTGGTTATCCTGGAAAATCGTGATTTTCAGCTCCCGGGCATGACAGGGCTCCATTCCGGCGGCAGAGCCCCTGGGCACCATGGAGGTAATGCTTTCCAGCACCGGGCCCAGCTCTCTTTCTTCCCCATTTAAGAGCCAATAGGTCTCCTGCTCTCCCTCCTGGGTTTCTTCCGCGGCCTCCTGCTGCTGCTTTTCCCGGACAGCCGGGGTAAACACATAGCGCTCCCCTGCCAGCTCCGCCGTAAGGGCCGTCGCCGTGCTCCAGTCCATCAGCAGCACCTCATTGGGATACAGGCTCTCCGGCTCCGCCTCCAGGAGGGCATTCACATCCGCCGCGTCCATCCAGTAGATGACCCGGGAACCATTCATCCGGGCGTAATACTGACCGGAAACCGCGGTGCCCACCTCCAGGGTATAGGTTCCCTCCTCCGGCAGGGAATAGCGAATTGTCAGCCGCAGGGTGGGATTCTCCAGGCCGAACGGGCTCAGATCCTCCGCCCTGTACGCCGCGCACCCTTCCCAGGTCATATCCGTACCATGCCGGATGAGGGTTTCCGTGTTCTCCGTATCCAGTGGGGTCGTCCCCACAAACCAGACATAATCCGGACTGTAGCAAAGCGCCTCCCCCTGCCGGTCTTGAATGATCAGAGGTGCCTTTCCCTTCCGCTCCAGGGTGACGGTTTCCAGTGTCTCCATAGCGGGGGCCGTCTCTTGTTTCACCAGCTCCAGCAGGGAATAGCGGAAGGGCGTCAGGATGTCATCGGCGGTAATATACACCTTTCCGTCACCTGTGGAAAAGTAACGTCCTCCGTCCATGGCCGCGTCGCTTCCGATCCGCAGCTCCATGCTGCCGGCCTCCACCCGGCACAAAGGGGAGGCCAGGCCATAGCTCTGTGCTGACGCGCCCTCATCTATGGTCTTGGCGGCACTGAGGGATGCCAGCGTATCCAGCATGGTGGTGATTTTCGTTTCATCCAGAGGGAACGTGGGGTCCGCCTCATAGATCCAGCTGTCTCCCTGCTTCACAAAGGTCAGCGTTTCTTCCCCTTCCACCGTCAGGCGGTCCAGATTTTCCGTGTCCAGCCCCAGAGAAGCCCCTGTAGGCTCCTCCGTGTTCCGTTCCTCCGGGATTCTGGAGGCCAGGGGCACCAGCGCCGCCAGCACCGCCAGCGCTGCCAGCATACAAAGAAGTGTTCTGCGTTTCTTCATCTGCGTTTCCTCCGAACAACCAGGACAATTCCCACTGCCAGCACCGTCCCGGGAATCAGCGCCAGAACCACAGCGCTCAGGATGCCGGCGGTGGTATCCGGCATGGTCAGGTAGCTGGCACTGAGGCTTTTGGGATGGATGGTCACGCTCTGCTCCTGATCGCACAGCCAGTTCAGAGCGTTCAGGAACAGATCCTGATTGCCGCCGGAAACCCGGGCGTTGGCCTGCTCATCCGTGATGCCCGCGGAACCGATCCACACCAAACGGCTTTCCAGCCCGTCATCCAGGGTCTTTGTGGAGACCGCCGCCAGGGAGAAGGGGCCCTCAATATCCCCTTCCTCCTTTTCGTAGGTTTCCAGCTTGTAGCCTGCCAGCTTGGAATAGGCTTTGGAGGAGGTGCTCAGCAGCGCCGCGGCGCTGACGTTGTCCGGCAGATCCGGTTTCACCGTCAGGCCCTGGGCCACCGGCAGCAGGCAGTAGTAGTTCTCCTCCAAAAGCGGATTGGTGATGGCGTGGGATTCCAGATCCGGCATCAGATAGTAGGGTGTCGCCAGGGCATAGTAATTTCCGTTGCCCTCCAGAACAATGCCCTCGTTGGCGACAATGCCGTAGCTTTCCAGCAGCGCTTCCAGGTTTTCCGGCCGCTGCTTTCTGGGCGGCTGGGAAATATACAGCAGGTTTCCCCCGTTATTGAGGTAGCTTTCCAGCACCTCCAGCTCTTCCCGGGTAAAGTCGCTGTCCGGAGTGTTGATGAACACCATCCCGGCATCCTCCGGAATGGCCTGCACCGTCAGCAGGGACAGCTGCCTGGTTTCCAGATTGGCCCTTGTCACCGCGTCCGAATACCCGGTCCCCAGATTTCCTTCCCCGTGGCCGGTGGTCAGGTAGATCACCGGCAGCGTCTCGCTGGTCACATAGGCAATGGCCCCGGTGAGCACCTGTTCACCGGCAAACTCCGTCTGGTATTGACCGGTGGTGTAGTAGCTTTCCATATTGTAGACATAGATGTCGTAATAGCTCAGATACCGGTATCGCTCTCCGGATACCACCACCAGGGAATTGTTGACCCCCTGGGTAACGCCGTATTGGCCGAGAAAATCCGGGTATACATCCGGATCCCGCTTGATCACCGTCAAACGCTCCCCCAGGGCATCATACCGGTTCAGCAGCTGTTCCAGGGTCACGTCCTCCTGTCCGGCCTGCACCACCCAATAAACCGTCGTGTCCTCCTGAAGATTTTCCACCAGGTCTTCACTCTGTCGGGAAAGGGTAAAGAGCTTTGCTTCCGTCACATCCCTCCGGGTCAGGCTTTCCGGCAGGGCCGCGGCCAGCAGATTTACGGCAATGACGATGGCCAGCGTCAGAATGCAAACCAGAATGCTGTAGCCGCCCGCCCGGAAGGAGCGGCTGCGGAAATCGGAAAAGATCCTTTTCATTCACTCCACCTCCGCTTCTCCATCGCTTCCACGGTCAATACCAGGAAAAGGGCAATGACCGTCAGATCATACACCACCGCGGTCCAGTCGAACACGCCGGTAACAAAGGTATAGAATCTGGAAAACAGGGACAGTTCCCGGATGACCGAGGCGAACAACCCCTCAAACACACTGGACTTCCAGGCGAAGACCAGCAGATTTCCTGCCAGAGCCAGCATGGTCACCACTGCGGAGAACACCGCGTGTTTTGTCATGGAATAGATGCCGAAGCCCGCCAGAATCACAATGACCCCCACCGCCGCCAGGGATGCCGCAGCCGTACCCGGAACCAACTCCGCCAGGCTTTCCAGAAAGTAGTTGAGGAGCATCACCACAAAGCACAGTCCCGCCGCCACACTCTGGCTCTCCGTTACGGAGGAGACGAACAGGCCAATGGCCAGCAGCGCCGCCCCAAGGAAGAAAAAGCCCGTTAAGGAAGCGTAGGCTGCCGCCATGGGCACCTGCCCAAAGAGCTTCAGCACCGGAGGATAGAGCCCGAGAATGGCAACCGGTAGCAAAAACTGGGTTACAAGCGCCAGGTATTTCCCCAGCACCACCTGGGTCATGGTCAGGGGCAGGGCGTAGAGCAGCTGCTCGGTTTTCTGGTGCCGCTCCTCGGCCAGGGTGCGCATGGTCACCACCGGAATGATGATGATGAACAGAAAGCTGATGCTCTGCAGAACGAGTTCAAAATTTGCCAGGCGCATGCTGATGTTGTAGGCCATGGTGTAGATGCCGCCGAACAGCAGCAGAAAGGCGCTGAACACATAGGCCGTAAGGCCGGTAAAGGCAGAGCCCAGCTCATGCCGGTAAACAGAGCCCATGGTTACGCCTCCTTTCCGCCGGTGAGCTCCAGGAAGATGTCTTCCAGGCTGGCCTTGGCCGGTGTCAGGCGCAGCAGCGGCAGTTTTTCCTCACAAAGGCGGAAGAAGACCGCTTTGGAAAGCGTCTCCAGATTCTCTTTCCCCGTTTCCAGCCGCGCCCAGGCGTGCTTTCCGGCCGTCTCTCCCACGGTAAGTCCGGTGACCCCCGGCAGGTTCCCCAGAAGCTTCTCCAGGCGTTCCGGCTGTGTGTCCGCTTCCAGCTCCAGGGCGGTTCCGCCGGTAAGCAGTCTTTCCAGATTGTCCGGTGTGTCGCAGGCCACCAGCTTTCCCCTGGAAAGAATCAGAATACTGTCGCACACCGCCTGCACCTCGCTGAGAATATGGCTGGACAGGATAACGGTTTTGTTCTCTCCCAGCTTCTGGATCAGTTCCCGGATCTCCGTAATCTGCCGGGGATCCAGTCCCACAGTGGGCTCGTCCAGAATGATGATGTCCGGGTCCCCCAGAATGGCCTGGGCAATGCCCACACGCTGCCGGTATCCCTTGGACAGGTTGCGGATCAGGCGGTCTTTCACATCGGTAATCTGAGTCAGGGCCATCACCCGCTCCAGTTCCCCCCGGACCTCTCCGATGCCCTTCGCCCGGGCCACAAAACGCAGATATTCCTCCGGCGTCCGGTCCATGTACAGCGGCGGAAGCTCCGGAAGATACCCCAGATGCTTCTTGGCGGCCATGGGGTCCTCAAAAATATCCACGCCGTCAATCCGGACCCGGCCGGAGGTAGCGGCAAGGCAGCCGGTCAGAATGTTCATGGTTGTGGATTTTCCCGCGCCGTTGGGGCCCAAAAGGCCATAGATCTGTCCTTCCGGGATGGTAAAGGACAGATCATCCAGCGCCAAATGACTTCCGTATCGTTTGGTCAGATGAGATACTTCAATCAAGGCAATGCCTCCTTCGTACATAGTCACAACAATTCTAGGCAGTTTTGCTGAAAGAAACCTGAAAAATTCTTCTTTGGTCTGTAAACTTTTTGTGAAGAACCCGGCAGGAAACGGCAAAATCGGAGGGCTGCCCTGTGCTAGGATAAGGCCGCAGGAGGTGTTTTTATGCGCAAAGGGATTCTGTTTTTGGTTTTTGTTCTGCTCCTGGTCACCCCGGTCTCGGCGGAAATCGCCTTTGGGCCGGGGGCAGAGGGCGTTCTCTACTCGGGAGACGGGGTGGCGGAGCTGCAGGCCCTCTTCGGCAGCGCGCTGGCCATCAGCCCCGGAGAAACGCTGCGGGAATCCGCCCTGATCTGTCTGGAAAAAGGAGGACGGCTGTATCTGGAATGCCAAGAGCTTCCGTCCAGTCTGGCGGAGCTCCATCTGACCGTCTGCGGAGAAGCCCCCATTTTTGACGGCAGGCTGGGAGACTGCGGCTGGATCTACCTGGGGAATTTCCCCACGGGCACCCGGGAGCCTGTGGTTTTTACCCTGTCCATCCCCAACAGCCTGAGCCGTCAGGGGCAGCTGGACTGGCAAAAGCTGCGCTGGAAGCTCCTGGCGGAAGCGCCACAGCTTCCCGCCACCGGAGACCGTTTTCACCCCATGGCTGCCCTTGGCGTGGCCTTCTTCAGCACGGCGGGGCTTGCAGCGCTGCTGCGAAAGAA
>JAXEMQ010000263.1:0-5838 GCA_034099845.1 Faecousia sp. | reverse complement strand
AGGCCGCTGCGCAGATTCCGCAGAGCCACCCCGTCGCTGCTGCCGCTCATGCCCGCCGCCCGGGCCAGAACGGCATACTTTTTCTGACAGCAGGCCCCGTTGCTGCCGATAACCGCCGGCAGCAGGATGGCGTTGAGCCTTCCGTGGGGCACATGGAACCGGGCTCCCAGGCTATGGGACATGGCGTGGCACAGTCCCAGGCCCGCCCGGGAAAAAGAAATCCCCGCCATGCAGGAAGCCATGTGCATTCTGAGCCTGACCTCCTGCCGGCCCGCGTAGGACGCCGGCAGGCAGCCGTAGGCCACCCGGAATGCCTCCTGGGCATAAAGGTCCGTGATCATTCCGGCGCCGGTGGCGGTGAACCCTTCCACCGCATGGGTCAGCACATCAAACCCCGTATCGGCGATGAGCCCCGGGGGAAGCTCCCCAAGAAAGGTGCTGTCCAGAATCGCCAGATCCGGCTGCAGCCGCTTGTCCACCAGGGGATACTTGGTATCCCCATGGGTGAGCACCGCGAAATCCGTTACTTCGCTGCCAGAGCCCGAGGTAGTGGGAATGGCCGCCAGCGGAAAGGAACCCTGGCTGAAATAGGCCATGGCTTTGGCACAGTCCATGGCGCTGCCACCCCCAAGGGCCACCAGCAAATCCGGTTCAAATGCCTTTAATCTGGCCGTTCCCTCCGCCGCCAGCTCCACTGTGGGATCCGGCTTTACATCCGCGAAAAATTCCGTCTGATGGGCCCCGGTCTCCCGGGCCACAGTCTGTGCCATGCCGTTTTTGAAGAAATAAGGATCCGTCACCACAAAAACCCGCTTGGCCCCATACTCCCGCAGCACCTTTACCGCGCCTTCTCCGGCAACGATCCGGGTGCCGCACTGAAACGCTTCCATTGCCCCACCGCCTTCCGGTCACAGTATTTCCCAGCATTGGCAGAGCTATTCACCTGAACTTTCGTTTGAGAATTTCTCGAAAAGAAGTTGGTTTTTTCCCGGGGATGTGATATGATAGTGGGCGAGGTGAACAGAAATGGAAAACGCCCGGCAGGAGCAGCAGGAAGAAGGCTACAAACCCCGTCCCAAACAGGAAGTATGGTTGGCCCGGATCGGTCTTGTGGTCTTTGTTGTCTTCGTGATCTATCAGATCGTGGCCATCAGCCGGGGTGGATTGTAATGCGGATTCTCGGTATTGATCCCGGCTACGGCATCACCGGCTTCGGACTGATTGAAGCGGACCGGGGCGCCTGCCGTCTGCTGCGCTGCGGCGCCATCACCACCCCTCCGAACACAGACTTTTCCTGGCGCCTGGGAGAAATCTACAACAATATGACGGAACTGATGCTTTTGGCAAAGCCCGACGCGGTGGCCATTGAAGAGCTGTTCTTCGGCAACAACGTAACCACCGGCATCAAGGTTGCCCAGGCCAGAGGTGTGATCCTGCTTGCCATTCAGCAGGCAAATGTCCCGGTGTTTGAATACAAGCCCATGCAGGTCAAGCAGTCCGTGGTGGGCTACGGCAATGCAAGCAAGCACCAGGTAATGGATATGACCAAACGCATTCTCCACCTGTCCGCGGTGCCCAAGCCCGACGATGCCGCCGACGCGGTGGCCATTGCTCTGTGCCACGCCCGCTCCTCCACATCCCTGCTTGCCATGACCCAGAAATAAGGAGATCAAAATGCTATACTATCTTTCCGGCACCGTCACCGTGCTGGAGCCCGGGCTGGCCGTTATTGACTGCGGCGGCGTGGGCTACGGCTGCCGGGTGACCGCCTATACCGCTTCCCAGCTGAAACTGAATACCGCCGCCAGGCTCTTCATCACGGAATCCATCCGGGAGGATGCGTTTGACCTCTACGGCTTTGCGTCCCGGGAGGAGCAGCGCTGCTATGAGCTGCTCACCGCCGTCAACGGCGTGGGACCCAAGGCCGCCATGGCCATTCTTTCCGCCGGCGGACCCCAGAACTTCACCCTGGCCGTGATGACCGGGGACGAAAAAATGCTCACCGCCGCCCAGGGCGTGGGCAAAAAACTGGCCCAGCGCATCATTCTGGAGCTTCGGGACAAAATCGGCGGGGCCAGCATGGAACTGGATTTCTCCGGCGGTGCTGTGTCCGCACCGGTGCAGAAAGGCAGCAATCTGGCACTGGCCAATGCCGCTTTGCAGGAGCTGGGCTATTCCCCCGCCGAAATCAACGCCGCATTAAAGGGTGTGGACCCTCAGGCCAGCACCGAGGATATGGTTCGCCACGCGCTGCGGGCCATGGTCATGAAAGGATAACGCGCTATGAGTCTGGAATTTTCTCAGGAACCGGAGGATACCCTGGTTCTGCCTACCTATACCGCCCAGGATGCCGGTGAAATCGGTCTGCGGCCCAAGCTGCTCTCCGACTATACCGGCCAGGAAAAAGCAAAAGGGAACCTGTCCGTATACATTGAAGCCGCCCGGCGGCGGAATGAACCCCTGGACCATGTACTGCTCTACGGCCCTCCGGGTCTTGGCAAAACCACACTGGCCGGCGTCATTGCCAACGAAATGGGGGCGGGCATCCGCATTACCTCCGGCCCCGCCATTGAAAAACCCGGCGATCTGGCGGCACTGCTGACCAACCTGAACGCCGGAGACATTCTCTTTATCGATGAAATCCACCGTCTGAACCGGGTTGTGGAAGAGATCCTGTATCCGGCCATGGAGGACTTCGCCATCGACATCATTGTGGGAAAGGGCCCCAGCGCCAACTCCATCCGTCTGGATCTGCCCAAATTCACCCTGGTGGGGGCCACCACCCGAGCCGGGCAGCTCTCCGCCCCTCTGCGGGACCGGTTCGGCGTTTCCCTGCGGCTGGAGCTCTACACGCCGGAGGAGCTGGCGGCCATCGTCACCCGTTCGGCCACCATCCTGGGAATGCCCATTGAACCCGAGGGCGCCATGGAGATTGCCTCCCGGAGCCGGGGCACCCCGAGAATTGCCAACCGATTCCTGAGGCGGGTACGGGACTTCGCCCAGGTTATGGGGGACGGCACCATCACAAAAGAGGCAGCTGACCTGGCCCTGCAGCGGCTGGAAGTGGACAAACTGGGGCTGGATGTCATCGACCGGCGGATGCTCACCGCCATCATCCGCAACTACGGCGGCGGTCCCGTGGGTCTGGAAACCCTGGCTGCCACCATCGGCGAAGAGGCCGTAACCCTGGAAGATGTGTATGAGCCCTACCTGATGCAGCTGGGCTTCCTGACCCGGACCCCCCGGGGCCGGTGTGTCACCCCCCTGGCCTATGAGCACCTGCATATTCCCTATGAGGGCCAGACAGCATTCAGTCTGTAAGGGAAACGTTTTACTGGTTCTTTTTACCAAATTCCCGGATAGGCCTATATAAAAATTGCATAAATCTGAAATTCTTGGGCAAAAAATTCTATAAAGGATTGACAAAAGAACCGATCCTGTGTATAATTCAACATGCGGTGTGTATGTGCCGCGTATTTTATTCACCCTGCGTTACAACCATTCCTGGTAGATTTTCACGGGGCAAAAAACCGAAGAGAGGTATTTCCAATGTACGAAGACAAGACTTTAGTTTGCAAGGATTGCGGCAAGGAGTTCGTGTTCACCGCCGGTGAGCAGGAGTTCTACGCAGAGCGCGGCTTCCAGAATGAGCCCCAGCGCTGCAAGGCCTGCCGTGACGCTCGCAAGAACAACGCTCGTGGTCCCCGTGAGTTCTTCACCGCTACCTGTGCACGCTGCGGCGGCGAGGCCAAGGTGCCCTTCCAGCCCAAGTCCGATCGTCCCGTTTTCTGCAGCGAGTGCTTCGCTCAGATGCGTGCCAACGGCTAATTTGTTCTGAAAAACACCGGAAGCGATTGCTTCCGGTGTTTTTTATTGAGAAGATATTGTAATCGGCAGCCGCACTTTTCCGTTACCGTCCCTTTGGGAAGCCCTCAGGCAGTCCGAAGATGGGCAACCAGGCGCTTCCCGCAAGTAAACGGGCACCGGAAACAAAACGAGGGATGTGCCCAGCGGATCCTTTATTCCTTGATTTTTCCGTCCGTGGTAATGGTGGTCACCTGACAGGGGATCTCCCTGCCGGAGGCGGCAATGGCAGCCTTCACCGCCCGTTCCAGGCCGCCGCAGCAGGGCACCTCCATCCGCAGCACCGTAACGGAAGCCAGAGAATTGGAAGCAAAGATCTTTTCCAGCTTTTCGCTGTAGTCGCCCTGATCCAGCTTGGGGCAGCCAACCAGCAGAATCTTCCCCCGCAGAAAGTCCCGGTGGAAGTCACCGTAGGCGTAGGCGGTGCAGTCCGCGGCAATCAGCAGGTCGGCCCCTTCCAGCCAGGGTGCCTGCACCGGCACCAGCTTGATCTGCACCGGCCACTGCCGGAGCTGACTGGGGCAGCTGCCCTGGGTGGGTGCCTGGGGAATCCGCTCCCGTGTGCGGGAGCCGGGGCAGCCCTGACGGGCAGCAGCCTTTTCTTCCCTGGCTTTTTTCACGGCAGCTTCATCGTAGGCAGGCGCCTCCCGCTCCACAAAGGTGATGGCCCCGGTGGGACAGCCGGGCAGACAGTCTCCCAGACCGTCGCAGTAATGCTCTCTGGCAAGATAGGCTTTCCCGCCGATCAGGGCGATGGCCCCTTCGTGGCAGGCGGTGACACACAGGCCGCAGCCGTTGCACTTTTCCCGATCAATCTCAATAATTCTGCGAATCATTTTTTTATCCTCCGATTTTTGATTTTATGGCACCATTATAAGCGGGAAAACTCCCAGACATCGTTGCCGCCGCAACAAAAAATGCCTGGGAGTTTTTTCTTTTGGCTGGGTCAGAATCTCCTGCCGGCTTTTTCCACATTTCTTAGGCTTTGGGATACTCGTTGCACAATAGCCGGTAAGGGGGCTCATCTTCTTCAATGGCAGGGAACCGGCCCACCGGCGGGTTGAAACGGTTGTCGTTCTCATCGTCGTTGCACTGGCTTACCTCTCCCAGCAGCACATTGCCGCTGCCGGGCTCTACGGTAAAATCGTGGTACAGCCGCTGCTGGATGTGGATGCTCTCACCGGGGGTCAGACGGATACAGGAACCGGCCGGAACGGTATAGCTGTGTCCGTCGGTATGCACGGTGACAGGGGTTTCCAAATCGATTTCTTCATTGGGCAGGCTGTTGTATACCCTGATCAGCACCGTGCCGCCGCCCCGGTTGATGATGTCTTCCGTTTTGTACCAGTGGAAATGATTGGGCGCATACTGGCCCTCCTTCAAATACAGCAGCTTTTCGGCGTAGACCTTGGGATAGATCTCCTTCATGGCCCGGTTGCCATTGCGGATGGTCACCAGGGAGAAGCCCACCTTTTCAAAATCTCCCAGACCGTAGTCCGTAATGTCCCAGCCCAGGCCGCAGTCCCGGATCTCATCATAGGAGCCGTCCAGGCTCTGCCACTGTTGGGGCGTATAGCCACAGAAGGGCGGCAGCCGGAAGCCGCAGCCGGCGCACATTTCTTCCATTTCCCGAATGGCCGCGTTGATTTCGGAGCGTTTCAAAAAGCATCCCTCCACATTTTTCTATTTCCATCCTACCACTTTCCTGCCCATATGTAAAGAAAAATCGCCCTTTCGGGCGATTATGCTTTCCGGAGCTTGTTTTTCCAGTATTTGCCGAACACCAGGATTTCCGCCAGCAGGCCCACCGGCAGCGCGGCGGCAATATCGATGACGGAATGCTGCTTGACCACGGCGGTGGAAAGGCTGATGAGGATTACGCTGAACACCACAAACCCTTTCCAGAGTTTGGAGGCGCTCTTTTCCTTCAGCCAGCAGGAACCGATGCCCAGAGAATAGGCAACGTGCAGGCTG
>JAXEMQ010000236.1:0-3344 GCA_034099845.1 Faecousia sp. | reverse complement strand
AAGGCTCAACGCCATCCTGCTGCCGGCGGTTATCGGCAGCAACGGGGCCTGCTGTCAGAAAAAGTATGCCGTTCTGGCCCGGGCGGCGGGCATGAGCGGCAGCAGCGACGGGGTGGCTCTGCGGAATCTGCGCAGCGGCCTTGTGCGGCTCCGGCGGGAGCTGAACCTGCCGGCAACGCTGGCAGCGGCCGGTGTGGCTCCCGGAAGGGTGTGGAACGCCCTGGACGACATTGTAAAAGCCGTGCTGGCGGACCCCTGCTGCAAGACCAATCCCATGCCGGTGGAGGACTTCCAGGTGCGGCGGATTCTGGAGGAGGTGACCGGCCATATCTGAGCTGTTAAGCGTTGGCCTGGATGTGGGCACCACTTCCACCCAGCTGATCGTATCCCGGCTGACGGTGGAAAACCGGGCATCCGCCTTCGCCGTGCCGGATATGGCCATTGCGTCCCGGCAGGTGCTCTATGAAAGCCCGGTACACTTTACGCCCCTGCTGGACGAAAGTCATGTGGACGAGGACCGGCTGCGCCGCCTGGTGCAAAGCGAGTACGCGTCCGCCGGAATCACACGGGAGCTGGTGGATACCGGCGCCGTCATCGTCACAGGGGAGACCAGCCGGAAGGAGAACGCCCAGGCGGTGACCCGGGCCCTTTCGGATCTTGCCGGGGACTTTGTGGTGGCAACCGCCGGGCCGGATCTGGAAAGCGTTCTGGCCGCCCGGGGCGCCGGCGCCGTGGACTACAGCGAGAGAACCGGGAAGACCCTGCTGCATATGGACATCGGCGGCGGCACGGCCAATCTGGCCCTGATCCGGAAAGGCGTCATCGTAAAAACCGGATGCCTGAATGTGGGCGGGCGGCTGGTCAAATTCCGGGAGGACGGCACCATCCGCTATGTTTCCCCGGTGCTGGAGGGTCTCTGGGAAAGCGGGGATACAGAGCAGCTGTGCCGCTGTCTGGCAGGAACGTTGGAAGCGGCCGCCGGGCTGGGGGAATCCCCCTGGCTGAAGGCGCTGACAACCGCCGGAACCGGGTCTCTGCCCCTGAATGCTCCCGGGGAGCCGGTGATTCCCTCCTTTTCCGGAGGGGTGGCGGACTGTATTTCCAAAACCTATCCCCCAAGGGCTTTTGGGGACATTGGTCCAACCCTTGGAAAATGTATCCGGGAGAGCAGACTCTGCCATGGGGAATACTACCTGGGGAGCCAGACCATCCGGGCCACGGTCATCGGGGCGGGCTGCCACAGCGCCATGCTTTCCGGCAGCACGGTGTTCTGCCAGAATGTGGCGCTGCCGCTGAAAAACCTGCGTGTGGTGCATCTGGACAAGGAAGACCAAACTGCTCTGGGTCCGGCGCTTACCCAGGCGGCAAGGACCCAGGAAGGGCCCTGGGTGCTGGCGCTGCCGGGATACACGGCACCGGATTACGGCAGGGTTTCGGCGCTGGCGGAGGAGCTGCTCCGCTTTCTGGCAGGAAAGCCAATGCTTCTGTGTCTGGAGGCGGATATGGCCAAGGCCCTGGGCCAGGCCCTGGCACTGCGGGCGGGAAAGGACGCGGAGATTCTTTGCATCGATCGGGTGCGCCTGCCCAAAGGCAGCTATCTGGATGTGGGGGCTCCCGTGGGCCCCGCATTCCCGGTGGTGGTGAAAACCCTGGTATTTGGAACGTGAAAGGCAGGAGACAGCAATGAACAAACAGGAGCTATCCAACCTGGTGGCGGAGATTCTGGCGGGTATGGGGTCGGAGCCCCAGGTAAAAGCCGGGGACTACCGCCCCACCTGTCCGGGACCGGAGAGCAAACAGACGGATTTCGCCCCCGGGGACTTTGTGCCGGATGTGACGGAACTGGATCTGCGGAAGCTCTACCTGACGGAATCTCCCCGGAACCGGGAGCGTTTCGCGGCAATGAAGGGCAAAACCCCCGCCCGCCTGGGCTGCGGAAAGGCCGGGGCACGGTACAAAACCCTGACCATGCTGCGGTTCCGGGCGGACCATGCCGCCGCCCAGGATACGGTATTCAGCCAGGTTCCGGAGGACTTTGCCCGGTCCCAGGGCTGGGTATCGGTACAGACCCGGTGCGAAAGCAAGGATCAGTATCTGACCAGGCCGGACCTGGGCCGGTGCTTTGACGACCAGAACCGGCAGATACTTCGTACCGAACTGCCTCAGAATCCAAAGGTGCAGCTGGTGGTGGGGGACGGCCTGTCCTCCGCGGCTATTCTGGCCAATGCGGTGGACTGCCTGGCGGCCATCCGGGACGGACTGAAGCTCCGGGGCATTGACCCGGGGAAGACGGTGTTTGTCCGGTACTGCCGGGTAGGGGCGGGGGACGCCATCGGCGATGTGACCAACGCGGAAGTGGTGTGTATGCTGGTGGGTGAACGGCCGGGCCTGGTAACGGATAAGAGTATGTCCTGCTATATCACCTACGGCGCCCGCACCGGGGTGCTGGAATCCTGCCGGACGGTGGTCAGCAACATCCATGCCCAGGGCACCCCGGCTGTGGAGGCCGGTGCCCATATCGCAGGCCTGCTGGAAACGATTCTGAAGAAAAAGGTTTCCGGTGTGGCCCTTTACGGGGAGGAAGGGGCATGATCCCTGTAAAGGTCCTGGCGGTGCGGTTTCTGCCCAATGCCAGCCGGAGTCTCCTGGAAAGGCTGGGAACCGACTGCCACAGCCTGGCGCTGCTGACAACGGACTGCGATGACGCGACCTATATTGCCCTGGACGAGGCCACCAAAGCAGCCCGGGCAAGGGTGGTGTTTGCCAGGAGCTTCTACGCCGGGGCCGCCAACGCCACCCAGCCCTATGCCGGAGAGGTCATCGGCATTCTCGGGGCGGATACGCCCCCGGACGCGGCCAGCGCCATGGACGCGGCGTTAAGCGCGCTGGAAAAAGTGGGCTTTGAAGAATACCGGGGCGTCAGCTTCCTTGCCCATACCGTCAGCAGCGCGGGTTCATTTCTGGCAGAGGAGGCGGGGGTGCCCCTGGGAAGCGCACTGGCCTATCTGATCGCCCCGCCCCTGGAGAGCGTTGTGGGGCTGGATGCCGCTCTGAAGGCGGCGGATGTACGGCTCTGCAAATTCTATGATCCGCCCAGTCAGACCAACTTTGGAGGCGGTCTGCTGACCGGCACCCAGTCGGCCTGCACCGCGGCCTGTCAGGCCTTCCGGGAGGCGGTTATGGAAGTGGCGGACAGACCCCGGTAAAGAAGGATTTACCTGACTAAGGGAGTGCACTTGGCTCCCCCCTTGGGGGAGCTGGCACGGCATCTGCCGTGACTGAGAGGGCCCTCTCCGCCCCCTGCGGGGGCACCTCTCCCATAGGGAGAGGCAAGGCGCACTGCG
>JAXEMQ010000235.1:0-2769 GCA_034099845.1 Faecousia sp. | reverse complement strand
GTGGTTGTGGGCGCCCCGGAATTTCTGCTGGGTTCCCGGGAGGATACCTGGGGCATTGACCGCTGGGCCCAGCAGGGCTACCGGGTTCTGCTGTGCGCCCAATACGGCGCTTCCCTGGATCCCGGCAGGCTGGACAGCAGCCTGATCACCCCCATCGCCCTCATTCTGCTCACCGGAAAGCTGCGCCCCAAGGCCAGGGAAACCTTTGCCTACTTTGCCCAACAGGGGGTAACCGTGAAGGTGATCTCCGGCGACAACCCGGCCACCGTCAGCCAGATTGCCCAGCAGGCCGGAATCCCGGACAGCGAGCAATACATTGACGCTTCCACCCTGGATACCCCCGAGGCCATCCGGGAGGCCGCCCTCAAATACACCGTTTTCGGCCGGGTAACTCCCCAGCAGAAAAAGGAGCTGGTGGCCGCCCTGCAAAAGAAAAAGCACACCGTTGCCATGACCGGCGACGGCGTCAACGATCTGCTGGCCATGAAGCAGGCCAACTGCGCCATCGCCATGGCCAGCGGCGCGGAGGCCGCCAGCAGCCTTGCCAGTCTGGTGCTGCTGGATTCGGACTTTTCCGCCATGCCCGGGGTGGTGGCCGAGGGCCGTCGGGTTATCAACAACATCCAGCGGGCCGCCAGTTTGTTCCTGGTAAAAAACATCTTCTCCCTGTTCCTTTCCGTCATCACCCTGTTCACCGCCTGGCCCTATCCCCTGGTTCCCATCCATCTGACGGTGATCTCCGCCATGACCATTGGCATCCCCTCCTTCATTCTGACCTTTGAGCCGAAATATGACCGGGTGCAGGGGAAATTCCTTCCCTCGGTGCTGCGGCGGGCCTTCCCAGGAGGCCTTTCCAACGTGTTCGTGGTGCTGGTATGCCAGCTGTTCATGGTTGTGTTCGACCTGCCCCAGGAGGAGGTTTCCACCATCTGCGCGGCGATTCTGTCCTTTGTGGGACTTCTGGTGCTGTTCCAGATCTGCAAACCCTTTCATTTCTTCCGCGGCGCACTGTGGTGCGCCATGGCGGCGGGGATTGTGGTGTGCTTCACCTTCCTGGGGGACATTCTGGACCTGCGCACCTGGTCCGGCCAGGCCCGGCTGGTCATGGGCACTCTGCTTGTGATGACCCCCACGGTGTTCTTTTTCATCCAACGTCTGTTCGATGCGGTCTACGACGCCCGAATCCGGGTTTTCGCCTGGTTCCGGAGCATATGGCACCGGATTTTCCGCAAAAAATAAATTTGTTTTCCGGAGGGAGGGAGTCCCATGCGCACCTATGAACTGAAAAAGCTGCCGGGGCTGCCGCTCTACGAGTACCTGTACCGGGCCATCCGGGAGGACATCCGCCTGGGCCGTCTTGCTCCGGGAGAGAAGCTGCCCTCCAAGCGGGCCCTGGCCTCCAATCTGGAAATCGGCAAAACCACGGTGGAGGCCGCCTATGCCCAGCTGCTGGAGGAGGGCTATATCACATCCCGGGAACGCCAGGGCTTTTTCGTGGAAAGCATCCCCCGGCAGCTTCCGCCGGAGCGGCCGGTTCCCCCTCCGATTCTTCCCGGTCCGCCAAAGTCCTCTCCTGCGGATCTGACCGGCAACGGCACCGGCCAGTTCCCTTTCTCCGTCTGGGCCAGGCTTCAACGGGAAGTGGTGCTGGACTACGGTAAGGATCTGCTGCTGCCCATGGATTCCCGGGGCGCCCCCGCTCTGCGCAGCGCAATCGCCGGATGCCTGTCCGATTTCCGGGGGATGCAGGTGGATCCGGAAAACATTCTGGTAGGCGCCGGTACGGACTTCCTCTATAACCTGCTGATGCAGCTGCTGGGGAAGGACCGGGTATACGGCGTGGAGGATCCGGGCTATGAAAAGATCCGGAAAATCTACGCCGCCGGCGGCGTAAGCTGCCGCCCCATTCCCATGGACACCATGGGCATTCTGCCGGAGTTCATCGGGGACGCCACCGTGCTCCACATCTCCCCCAGCCATCACTTCCCCACCGGCATTGTCACCCCGGTTTCCCGGCGCAGGGCACTGCTGGAATGGGCAAAAAACACCAACGGCTGGATCATTGAGGATGACTACGATACGGAGTTCCGGTTCCGGGGCCGTCCCATCCCCCCCATGCAGGCCATGGATCCGGAGCGGGTCATCTATCTGAACACCTTCTCCAAAACCCTGTCCCCCTCCATCCGCATCAGCTATATGGTCCTTCCCCCCGCCCTTATGGAGCGGTTCCGCCGGGAGCTGGGCTTTTACGGCTGCACCGTGGCAAGCTTTGAGCAGTACACCCTGGCCCGGTTTCTCAGCCGGGGGTACTTTGAAAAGCACATCAACCGGATGCGCAAATTTTACCGTGCCCGCCGGAACCGGGTGATTGCCCTGCTGGAACGCTGCCCCGCGGCGGAAAAGCTCACCATTCAGGAGCAGGACGCGGGACTGCACTTTCTCTTGCAGGTGGACACCACCCTTTCCGATGAAGCGCTGGTATCGTTCCTGCTGGACAAAGGGCTGAAGGTTCAAAGTCTGGGCAGCTTCTATGTCCGCCCCCGGGATCTGCGAACCCTGGTGGTCAACTACTCCGGCGTAGACGAAGCCGCCCTGGAAGAGGCGCTGCAAAAGCTGGAAGAAATAGAATAAAGAAGGATTTACCTGACTAAGGGAGTGCACTTGGCTCCCCCCTTGGGGGAGCTGGCACGGCATCTGCCGTGACTGAGAGGGCCCTCTCCGCCCCCTGCGGGGGCACCTCTCCCATAGGGAGAGGCAAGGCGCACTGCG
>JAXEMQ010000086.1:0-5432 GCA_034099845.1 Faecousia sp. | reverse complement strand
CTCTTACTCAACCCGGAAACCGTTACCTGGCAGATGGTGCTGATGTGGTTGGTGGGCGGCGGGCTCATCTATCTTGCCATCTGCAAAAAAATGGAGCCCAGTCTGCTGCTGCCCATTGGCTTCGGCACCATTCTTGTGAATCTGCCCCTATCCGGCGCTGCCGCTCCCCTGGAAATTCTCTTTCAGGCCGGAATGGCAAACGAGCTTTTCCCTCTGCTGCTCTTTATCGGCATCGGCGCCATGATCGACTTCGGCCCCCTGCTGGAAAAGCCCTGGCTGATGTTCTTCGGCGCCGCTGCCCAACTGGGCATTTTTCTGACCCTGGTTCTGGCCGGTTTCTTTTTTGACCTCCGGGACGCGGCATCCATTGCCATCATTGGCGCGGCGGACGGCCCCACCGCTATTTTTGTAGCCAATACCCTGGGCTCCAAATACCTGGGGGCCATTATGGTGGCCGCTTACAGCTATATGGCGCTGGTTCCCATTGTTCAGCCTCCGGTAATCCGCCTGATGACTACGCGAAAGGAACGGCTGATTCGGATGCCCTACCGAAAAGGGAATGTAAAAAAATCCACAAAGATCCTCTTCCCCATTCTCGTTACCATGGCAGCAGGAATCGCGGCCCCTGCCAGCGCCGCGCTGGTGGGCTTCCTCATGTTCGGGAATCTGCTTCGGGAATGCGGTGTTCTGGATTCCCTGAGCCAGACAGCGCAAACCGTTCTCGTCAACCTCATCACCATTGTGCTGGGGCTCAGTGTTGCCTGCCAAATGACGGCCGATCAATTTGTGAAAGCGGATACACTGCTGATCCTGGCTCTGGGGTTATTGGCCTTTGTGGGCGACACGGCAGGCGGTGTGCTTTTCGCAAAGCTTCTGAATCTCTTCCTGCCGGAGGGGAAAAAGATCAATCCCATGATCGGCGCCGCCGGTATTTCCGCCTTTCCTATGAGCGGTCGGGTGGTAAACCAGATGGGACTGAAAGAGGACAATCAAAACTTTTTGCTGATGTATTCTGTCAGCGTAAACGTATCAGGTCAGATTTCCTCCGTCATCGCGGGGGGGCTGATTCTGGCACTACTGGGATGTTAAGAAGGAGGAAACCTTATGGAATCATTGACCGCAACCCTACCCATTCTGTGCAAAGGCATGGGAGGTATTTTTCTGGTGATTGGCATCATCGCCCTTTCAACCTGGCTTATGAATCGCTGCTCCGGGTCAGAATAATCATTTCCTCTCTATCCCCCGCCTGACAGGTGGGGGCTTTTTCAGGAAAATGGGTGCATTTTTCGAATAACGCTTGTTTTTTTCGGAAGGAAAAGCTATAATACATATACTATATTTTGGAGGGATACTATGGCAAATAACAACCCCTATCAGGAATTGGACAACCTGGGCCGGAGTATCCAGGAAATCATTGACAAAGCGATCAACTCCCAGGACTACCAGGAGCTGAGCCGCAACATTGGAAGAACCATCGACAACGCCATCAATACCGGCAGTCAGGCTGTGCGCAATGCTGTCAGCAGTGCCGGAACCGTCCGGAAAACACACACGGTCTATACGGTTCCCAAGTATTCCGCCCCGGAAAAGAAGAATCTGCCCGCTCTCTATGGGAGCCCCAATGGAGAAACTGCGAAAGGGATTCTCAAGACCGTATTCGGCAGCCTCGCTTCCATATCCGGCTTTACCGTAGCTCTGGTCACCGGAATTCTGAAACTGGTGGGCACCGCCGCTGCCTATATGACCGTTCCCATCTGCCTGGGCGGTGCGGCCCTGGTTGGCGGCGTATGCCTCCTGACCAGCGGAATCCGCTCTCTGGGCAAGGTTAGCCGCTTTAAAGTCTATCTGAAAACTCTGGGCCAACGGACCAATATTTCCCTGGAAAAGCTGGCCCGCAGCGTGGGGAAGCCCGTCAAATTTGTCCGTAAGGAAATCAGCGGTATGATTGATCAGGGCCTGTTCCTGGAAGGCCATATGGACAAAGAGGAGAAGAACCTGATCACCAGTGACGAAACTTACCGTCACTACCAGCAGGTTCTCCAGCAGCAGGAAGCGCTTCAGCTCCAAAAGGCCAGGGAGGAAGCATTGAAGCCCGTGCCCGCTCAGAAGGACGCCAAAATTCAGGAAGTCCTGGATCGTGGAAACGCTTATGTCCAGCAGATCCGCAAATGCAACGATGAGATCCCCGGCGAAGAAATTTCCGGCAAGATCTACCGGATGGAGGCCATTGTCCAGCGGATTTTCCAGCGGGCGGAGGCTCACCCGGAAATCATTCCGGACCTGAAAAAGCTGATGGATTACTATCTGCCCATGACGGTGAAGCTACTGAATGCCTATGCGGAGATGGACCGTCAGCCGGTACAGGGCGAGAATATCCGAAAATCCAAGCAGGAAATCGATTCCACCCTGGACACCCTGAATCAGGCATTTGAGAAGCTGCTGGACTCCGTTTTTGAAGACACTGCCATGGATGTTTCCAGCGATATTTCCGTACTGAATACGCTGCTGGCCCAGGAAGGCCTCACCGGCAGCGATTTTGACCAGAAACAATCTTGAGAGGAGAACACACATGGACATGGATTTTGAAAACGTGGAAACCCCGATTCCCAGCCTGACGCTGGAACCGGAGCTGGAAGCCGCTCCCCAGGCCGAAACGCTTACCGTTCAGGAAGCGCCATCCGTTCCCCAACCGGTACTGACCCCCGCCGAGCAGAAAATGGTCAGTGATTTTGCCGCCAAAATTGATCTGGAGAACACCACACAGATTTTGCAGTACGGTGCCGGCACCCAGAAAAAAATGGCCGACTTCTCCGATGCCGCGCTGGCCAATGTCCGCACCCAGGATCTGGGTGAAGTGGGTGACCTGATCGTCAATGTTGTGGGTGAGCTGAAGGGCCTGGATACGGAGGAAGAAAAAGGTTTTCTGGGTTTCTTTAAGAAGCAGAGCAACAAACTGGAGCTGATGAAGAACCGCTATGCCAAGGCAGAGGTCAATGTGGAAAAAATCAGCGACGCTCTGCAGCAGCATCAGGTCCGGCTCCTGAAGGACTCCGCTGTGCTGGACAAGATGTATGAGCAGAATCTGGCCTATTTCAAGGAGCTGTCCATGTATATTCTGGCCGGCAAGCAAAAGCTGCAGGAGGTCCGGGAGGGCAAGCTCCGGGAGCTGGAACAGCGGGCTCAGGAAAGCGGTCTTGCAGAGGATGCCCAGGCAGCCCGGGATCTGGCCGAAAAGTGCAACCGCTTTGAAAAGAAGATCTATGATCTGGAGCTGACCCGCACCATTTCCATCCAGACCGCTCCTCAGATCCGGATGATCCAGAACAACGATACCGTCATGGTGGAAAAGATCCAGACCACCCTGGTCAACACCATTCCCCTGTGGAAAAATCAGATGGTTCTGGCTCTGGGCATCGCCCACTCTACGGAGGCCGCCCAGGCACAGCGCCAGGTAAATGATGTGACCAATTCCCTGCTGAAAAAGAATGCGGAAAAGCTGCACATGGCCTCTGTGGAAACCGCCAAGGAAGCCGAGCGGGGCATTGTGGACATTGAAACCCTGAAGAAAACCAACGCGGACCTGATCCAGACTCTGGACGATGTGATGAAGATTCAGTCTGACGGGCGGGCCCAGCGGCTGGCCGCCGAAGCCGAGATGGCCAAAATGGAGAACGAACTGAAAAACAAACTGCTGCAGATCAGAAACGGTAACTAGTCAAAACCCCCGGCTAAGCCGGGGGTTTTGACTAGGGCAACACCGCACACTGGGAATTGCGGGCTTCAGCGGATCTTTTGCCCCAATCGTGCAGTATGAAAAATAGGAAATACATCCAGTATTCCCGCGTTTTTCATACTTTCGCTTGTGCCAAAACACTGGCCGAATCTCCTTGCCCCATTATGCGGTGCTGCCCTGGTTCAAGTTGTGGACAACCCGGACGCACCGGGCAACTTCCTTCGGGTCGGTGCGCATGATCTCGTATTCCGAAAAACCGGGCAGACCCATATTCACCTCCGGGTTGCGATAGACCATTTCGCTGGAAACGGAACCGGTGCGGCAGGAACCATGGAAAGCCGTTATGCCGGTCTGTGCGTACAGCCCAGGGATGTTTCCCGCATTCACCCCGGCCCCGGCCATCAAACGGATCTGTCCGGCTGCCTGGTCATTCAGTTCCGCCAGAACCGCGCTGCCCTTTGGCGCGCTGGCCTTTCCGCCGGAGGTCAGAATGGTTGTGAATCCCAGGTCAATTGCCTGTTCCAAGGATGTTTTCAGATCCCGGGCCATGTCAAAGGCACGGTGCAGGGTCACTTCCATACTGCCCGCGACTTTCATAAGCTGCCTCAAATGAACCGTATCCAGATCGCCATCCCGGGTAAGGGCACCGATGACCACACCATTGGCGCCCAGATCCCGGAACCGGGCAATCTCCCCTGCCATCTGTTCGAATTCCCGCTGGTCATACAAAAAATCACCGAACCGGGGACGAATCAGAATATTGGCAGGAATCCCCAGTTCCCTTACCTGTGTAAACAAATGCTCCGAAGGGGTGGTTCCGCCGATGACCAGATTGGAGCAAAGCTCCAGGCGATCACCGCCGCCCTCCTTTGCCGCCAGGCAGGACGCATAGGAATCCACACAGACTTCAAATAACGGCTTTGTCATAGGAAAGCTCCTCCTTGTTTCCGTAGTTGCTGCTATTATATCCCAGATTCCGGCATATTGCTATACCAAAAATCCCGCCCGTCCCCGAGGGGACAGGCGGGAAGAGGCATACTATTTGAGAATGACCTTAGCCCCAGGGGTTCTCGGTAGCGTAGGGCAGGCTCTTGGGCTGGTTGTAGGCAATGTCGGAAACGCCGAAGTACTTCAGCACTTCGAACAGGGCCTTGCCGCAGTGAGCAAATGCCACGGCGCCATGATGGGGATAACGCTTCTGGATCAGGACATGACGGTAGAAGCGGCCCATTTCGTTGATGGCGAAGATGCCGATGCCGCCGAAGGAGCGGGTGGCAACAGGCAGGACCTCACCTTCCGCAATATAGGAGCGGAGGTTGCCTTCGCTGTCGCACTGCAGACGGTAGAAGGTGATGTCGGAAGCGGCGATGTCGCCTTCCAGCGTGCCGCGGGTGAAATCGGGCTCGCTGCCGGCGGGCTCCAACAGACGGTGCTGGATCAGCTGATACTTGACGCCGCAGCCGCCGCACATCTTGCAGCTGGGAGTGTTGCCGCAGTGGAAGCCCATGAAGGTATCGGTCAGCTTGTAATCGAACTTGCCGGCGATGTCTTCGTCATAGATGTACTGCGGCACGGAGTTGTTGATGTCCAGCAGGGTCACAGCGTCGCCGGTGATGCAGGCGCCGATGTACTCGCTCAGAGCACCGTAGATGTCCACCTCGCAGGCAACGGGAATGCCCCGGGAAGCCAGACGGGAGTT
>JAXEMQ010000189.1:0-6395 GCA_034099845.1 Faecousia sp. | reverse complement strand
CATTGGGGTTGGCAGTAAATTGCAGATCTGAGCCATCCACAGCCAGCAGCCGATATCCTTTGTATAGCTTTGGGTTGTGACACCTGTTCGTAAATTCCCGAAACAGATATTCCAGAGCTTCCGGCAATAGTTTACTCCGTTGCTGAACAAGAGCGGATATAGAAGCCGGTGTTTCCTTGAAATCAAGGCAATCCAGCATTTCATCCCGCAAAGAGTGACCGCCCATTTTTACAAGGAGAGTTAGCACCTTCTCAAAGGGCAGTTTTCGTTTGCGGGTAAAATTCTTCTCCGGACAGCGGCAAAAATCCTCCGGGTGCTTCGCCATATCCCGGATCACAGAGTGCAGAGTGTTTTTTATTCGCTTCGGGTAGTTCTTCATCGGTAGCCCTCCTTAAAAATGCTTTCAAGGCGGCTTGTCCGATTTTCCCTGATTTGTCAAGTCCTTTTTCTGAAAAACACGAGAAAAAAGCCCCCTGCATCACATTTTCTGTGATACAGAGGGCTTTCCTCTTAACTAAGTGACATTAGCCGTTTGGCTGGACTTTTTATGGAGCGGGTGACGAGGCTCGAACTCGCTACCTCCACCTTGGCAAGGTGGCGCTCTACCGGATGAGCTACACCCGCATCGGGATTGGATGTCAACCGTCAGAACCGAATCTCTTCGATTCCAGCGATTCGGATTTACATGGTGCCGACCGTCGGAACCGAATCTCTTCGATTCCAACGATTCGGATTTACATGGTGCCTCCGGTCGGAATCGAACCAACGACACGCGGATTTTCAGTCCGCTGCTCTACCTACTGAGCTACAGAGGCATCTGGCGCCATGCGCACTGCCGGTCAATCCCTGGCAGCTGGTTTATTATACTGTGGGTCTTTCCGTTTGTCAACAATTTTTTACAGAAAAGCAAGGGTTATGCCGATCCACCGCAAAGCTGCGGGATATTCGGGATGGGCGCGTATTGCAATTCAATCGCTTTTATACTATAGTATCCGTAAGAACCCTCAAAAAGCCTTTTCCGGGGGCGGGAAAGGCGGGCAGAATCCTTCGCTTTGCGCCCATGAATCTCGGAACACCGGGCAGTGTATCTGCTATAATCATGCAAAAGGAGTGTCGTTATGAGCAAGGTAAAAAACGAGCCGAAGTACAAAAACGGGCTGCTGCAGGCCATCCGCGCACAGCTGGAGCATCGGGCCTTCTGGCTGTATCTGCTGTGCGATGAAGCCGCCAAACGCGGTCTGGACCCCAGAGATTTCGGCAGTGCGGCTGTGAAGCGCTGCGGTCTTTCCCAAGGCGCCGACCTGGTCAAAAAAGGCAACACCGACAGTCTGAAGGGGCTGAAGAAGGTTCTGTTCACCAAACCGGCCCAGCTCGTCTTTGAGATGGATATTCTGAAAAGCACGGACGACGCGCTGGACATCGATTTTCATTACTGCCCGCTGGTCAAGGCATGGCAGAAGGCAGGGTGCAGCGATGAAGAAATCGCCATGCTCTGCGACATTGCCATGTGCGGCGATCACGGAATCGGCGAATGCTACGGAAGCGTCCTTGAGCTTCCCAAATGCATCGCCAAGGGAGACGATGTGTGCTCTCTCCGATACCATAAAAAGGCCCCATAAAGACGGGCTGTGCGTTTCAATCACCGGACATGATCATATCAATCCCCCGTTGCAGAGTGTCTCCACTGATTGCGCCTGTTGCCCGGGCAATTAGGTTCCCCTCATCATCCATAAAATATGTAGTGGGCAGCGAATAAACACTGTAGGCATCAGCGGCTTCCATATCGGTATCATAAAATACCGGGAAGGAATAGCCCTGTTCCGTGATGAATGCAGCCGCGGTCTCCACGGTTTCTCTGGAACCATCGGTCATATTGATGATGAGAAACTGCACTTCTTCGCCCATTTCCAGATACTTTTCGTTAAAATCGGGCATTTCCATTTGGCAGGGGCCGCACCAGCTGGCCCAGAAATTCAGGATAATCGGTTTTCCAAAAAAATCTGAAAGCCGAACTTCCTTTCCCTCCAGATCGTAAACGGTAAAATCCGGGGCCAAATTCTTCTTTGGTTCCGTCGTTTGTACTGTGGGAGGGGAGATTTCTGTGGCTTCGGTTTCCTGCGCTGCCTGTGTGGCGAGCAGATCGGGATCCACTTTCTGACCGAGCCGTTCATACAGGATTCCTGCCCCACCCAACACAAGAACAAATACCAGAGCAAGAACCACGATTCCCTTCTTTTTGTCCATAAACCCTCCTCAGCTAAGCAGGCTGATTAGCCTTCCCAAAGTTCCTGTTGCCATCAGAATACCCACCAGTACCAGAAAACAGCCGCAGACAGCATTGATCACTTGGTAGTGCTGTTT
The DNA here is from genome assembly GCA_034099845.1 of Faecousia sp. Classification (GTDB taxonomy): domain Bacteria; phylum Bacillota; class Clostridia; order Oscillospirales; family Oscillospiraceae; genus Faecousia. Next base: position 4,034 of record JAXEMQ010000189.1, on the reverse strand, counting down.
GATCCAGTTGAAGGCTGACTTCAAATAGTCGATCAGTACCGCGCTGAGCAGGAATGGAATGCCCAGCCCCAGCGAGTAGCACAGCAGCATTAGCATGCCTTCCACGACATGCCCCTGCTGAGACGCCAGCATCAGAGCGGAACCAAGGAACGCGCCCACGCATGGCGTCCAGCCCAGAGAGAAGATCATACCAAAGAGCATGGCGGGAAAGAATCCCATATCACGACTGTTTACCGCTTTACTGCCGCCCCGGAACAGATTCATTTTGAAAACGCCAAGAAAATTGAGTCCAAAAAGAATGACCACCAAGCCGGAAATCACATTCACCGCGCCTCTGTATTCCCGCAGAAAACCGCCAATCGTGCCCGCCAACGCGCCCATTGCCACAAAGATGACGGAAAATCCGCTGACAAATCCCAATGCGCCGGATAAGGTCTTTTTTGTGCTGCGCTCACCACCGCCAGCAAAATAGGAGATATAGATGGGCAGCATGGGAAGAAGACAGGGCGAAATGAAGGTGATGATGCCCTCCAGAAAAGCAATTGTGTATTGCATGAACCGATGCGCTCCTTTCCGAAAAACGCCAGATAACAGTCAGCCGATGGGCTGCCCGCGAAAAACAGACTTGGGCTATTGTTGATCTGTCGTTCAACTCGCATTTCTCCTGCGATCTTTATCCGGTAAATTCTCGATGATTACCCGCAAAAAGAACTTTAGATGCACATTATCTCAAGTTGTTTTTCGCCGTGTTAATGAAAAAAATCAAAAGCTTTTTGATCTCAACACACTATTCAAGAATTCTTTTATCCTCGTAATACCCACTCTCAATCAGTAATTCCAGCCAATACTCGCTTTCGGAGCACTCTTTTAATGCGATCTGAAGCTTCGCTATAAAATCAGCCCTACCATGGGCATAAAACGCTTCTCGGATATTTGCTCCAACGCTGGTTCCAGAGCGAACGAGTTGATTCGTCAAAACCGATTCTCGTTTTCCCGCTTTACTTCATTGCATACCTTGATAATCTGCAACGCAAAAGCCTTCGATTTCTCTTGCAAAGGGCTGCCCATATTAACCTTCCCCTTCGTGTCCTACTTCTTCACTATTCACTGTTACCTATTACTTCCCAAAAATCGGCCACCAAATTATAGTGAAGAGTGAATAGTGAGTAAGTAACAAGTAAAAATCGGCAATCTTCTGTCGAAGCTTGCCGATTTTTGGAGGTACCGCCCAGATTTGAACTGGGGAATAAAGGTTTTGCAGACCTTTGCCTTACCACTTGGCCACGGTACCGGAGAAATATGGAGCGGGTGACGAGGCTCGAACTCGCTACCTCCACCTTGGCAAGGTGGCGCTCTACCGGATGAGCTACACCCGCATCGGGATTGGATGCCGACCGTCGGAATCGAATTTCTTCGATTCCGACGTCTGCAAAAGGAATGGTGCCTCCGGTCGGAATCGAACCAACGACACGCGGATTTTCAGTCCGCTGCTCTACCTACTGAGCTACAGAGGCATCTGGCGCAAGAAGCGCAGACGCGAGGGATGATAAAAATGGCGACCCGGAACGGACTCGAACCGTCGACCTCCAGCGTGACAGGCTGGCGTGCTAACCGACTGCACCACCGGGCCAGATATAATGGTGGGAACAATAGGGCTCGAACCTATGACCTCCTGCTTGTAAGGCAGATGCTCTCCCAGCTGAGCTATGCTCCCAACGCAAGCCGCTTCCGTTCGGCACATCAGCGACATGACACATTATACACAGGAGTGGCGTTTTTGTCAAGCACAAATTTCCATTTTTGCTTTTCATGATTCCACAAAAGAAAAAGGGGGGAACCTCCTGTCAGATCGTAAAGAGCCTCGCAGCGTTCGGTGCGTCAGCAGCGAATGGAGCCTGAATCATTTTCTGTCAGGACATGTGCCTGACAGAAAAACATCTCAGGCTGCAAGCGCGGTGCGTCGCGCAGCGAATCGAATGGAACCACTGCCAGTGGCAATTGCTCAAAAATATATGGAATTTGGTCGCCTGCGGCGAACAAATGATACGCGCAGCAGACTGCAAAAACTGGCGGAAAAGCCCGAAGGGATTTTCCGCCAAGTTGAAACAGGGGGATAACCTCCTGTTTCTACCGTATTTACAACTTATCAAGAAGATTTTGAATATCTTCCGGTGTAAACTCGTACACATGGTCGCAGAACTGGCACTCCACCGGGAAGTTCTTTCCCTCATCCCGGATTTCCGACAGTTCCTTCCTGCCCAGGCTGATCAGCGCCTGCTCCACCCGGTCCCGGCTGCAATAGCACCTGTACTCCACTTCTGTCGTTTCCATGAACACCACACCCAGGTCCCCGCAGACCTGCCCCAGGATGTCCTCCGGCGTGAGGCCCGCCTCCAGCATGGGTGTTACGGCGCCGGCCTTGCGGATGCCCGCTTCCAATCTGTCAATAATGTCCTCCGGGGCGCCGGGCAGCAGCTGGATCAGGTAACCGCCGGCCACCTTGACGCTTCTGTCCCGATCCACCAGCACACCCAGGGCGCAGGCCGTGGGAATCTGCTCGCTCTGAACAAAATAGGCGGTTACATCGTCGCCGATCTCACCGGAAACCAGCTGAACGGAACCGATATAGGGCTCCTTCATCTGCAGATCCCGGATCACCGTCAAGGTACCGTCAGTGCCTACGGTGGCTCCCACGTCCAGCTTTCCGGGATACTTTTCCACCAGGGGCACATTGGGTTCCGTAACGCAGCCCCGCACATTGCCCAGGGCATCGGACACCACGGTAATGGTGCCGATGGGCCCGCCGCCCCGGATTTGCAGCGTCATGGAGCCGTTTTCCACCTTCTGCATATTGCCCATCAGGGACGCGGCCGTCAGCGCCCGTCCAAAGGCCGCAGTGGCATTGGGCGTGGTCTTCTGGATCCGGGCCCCCCGCTGCACCAGCTGGGTCGAACGGATGGCCGCAACCTTTACAAAGCCATCCATACTCATTCCACGAACCAAATAGTCCTTCATTTCACAATTCCCTTTCTCGCTTTGATGTAGATCCGCTGCTCCCCCGGCTCCGGATCGGCAAGCTTCCGGTCCCCATAGACCCGGATCCGGGTAAAGCCCGCCTCCCGCAGCCAGCCGGTGAGCTGTTGGGCGGAATAGGCATACTCCCGGTGCTCCTCAAAGGAGCGGACCCAGCGCTTGCCATCCCGCTGGAACAGGTCCATTCCGTAGGAGCAGATATTGGCTTCCTCGTCAAACCGGCCCCGCCAGACACAGTAAACGTCATCGTCCTCATCCAGAAACACCTGACCATCCATGGCCCGAAGTTTTTCCGGGGTGTTCACATCGAAGACAAACAGTCCGCCGGGGTTCAGCGCCCGGTAAATCCGGCGGATGGCCTGACGGCACCGGTCGGGCTCGGTGATGTAATCCAGGCTGTCCAGGGCGCACACCGCCAGGTCAACGGCCTTATAGAGCTTCAGCTTGTCCAGGCTCTGGCAGATATACCGGGGGGGATTGTCCATATCCGCCGTTTTCAGCTGGGCCTGGGTCAGCATATCCTCCGACAGGTCCACACCGATGGTTGGAATTCCCTGTTTTGCCAGCAGCTGTGCAACGGAGCCCGTGCCGCAGGCCAGATCCACAGCGGAACGGGGATGTACCCCTTCCTCCTCCATAATCTGCCGGTAGAAGTCCACCACAGCCCTGTAATCCACATCATTTGTCAGACGGTCATAGCTGGCAGCCAGCGCTTTGTAGGCGTCCATAATTCCTCCATAAAAACATCCCGACCCCAGGGGCCGGGATGCTTTGGTGTGTTATCTCTTGAAAATGCTGAAGACCTCGTCGATGTCGCTGATGTCAGCGGGCTTGACGGGCTTCTGTGTACCGGCCAGAGGTGCGCCGATCTCGTCGACGGGATTCACAGCGGCGGAAGCCTTGGGCGCAAAGCCGGCGGAGCCGCCCTCAAAACCGGTGGCGATGACGGTAACCCGCATCTCATCCTGGCAGGAATCGGAGCAGGTGGCGCCGAAGATGAT
>JAXEMQ010000072.1:0-6442 GCA_034099845.1 Faecousia sp. | reverse complement strand
GCCTGAGATGGGGTAATTCCGAATACCATGAATTTTTCGGCGCATTCCCGCGCCAGTTCCTCCAAAATCCGATCTTTCATATCCTTCAAAACCTCCGGATTTTCCGTGACGGTGCGGCCGCTGGTGCCGCCGCTGATCAGCAGGCCTTCCCGTTCCAGCTCCGTCATGGCCCGCTGCATGGTGTTGGGGTTGACCTGTGCCTCGGCAGCCAGATCCCGAACCGATGGGATCTTTCCTCCCGGCGGCAGTTCGCCCCGCAGGACCGCGCCCCGGATGTTCTCCATGATTTGCTGGTACACCGGGCGATCCCCTGAAAATTTCCAGTTCATAGGCACCTCCTCTGTGCTACTGTATTAGTGCATTAGTACAATAGCACATTCATACAGCGTTGTCAATACTTTTTTTCATTTTTCCGGCTTTTTACGAAAATCAGGGAAAGCAGAATTGAAATGCAGAATGCTTAAATGCTAAATGCAGAATTGTGGTGTCCGCTTTGCGGACAGATTATAATCATTTCCGAAGGAAATACCTTCATTTTGCATTTTGCATTCATCATTTTGCATTGATACAGAGCCGCAGTCATCGAATGCAGGAGGGTGCAGCTTGCATACACCTCGATACAGCCTGTATACACCTTGATACAGAATAAGAAAAAGAAATAGAGATATATCAAGAAACAGAGCCGGGGCTTCGCCCCCTTGCAGGCGCAGCATTTAATTTTTAAATGCTTATAATAGATTCATAAAAACGAATTGACACACATGACAAAAAGTGATATATTGTGTGCCATCAGTATTTCGTGTGCGTACAAGTGTGCGTATCCGGAAACAGAAAAAGGAGAGATTTTGTATGAAAAAGATGCTTGCGGCTCTTCTGGCTGCGCTGATGGTGCTGTCTCTGGCAGCCTGTGGCGCTTCCTCCGCCCCTGCCGCTACCACTGCCCCCGCCGCTGCCGCCACGGAGGCGCCCGCCGCAACGGAGGCCCCCGCCGCTACCGAGGCTGCCGCTCCCGCTAAGGTTTACAAGGTCGGTATCTGCCAGCTGGTCACCCACGACGCGCTGGACGCTGCCACCAAGGGCTTCCAGGACGCGCTGGTCGATGCCCTCGGCGCTGATGCCGTTGCGTTCGATCTTCAGAACGCTGCCGGCGATTCCAACACCTGTTCCTCCATCGCCAACGCCTTCGTGTCCGAGGGTGTGGATCTGATTATGGCCAACGCTACCCCCGCCCTGCAGGCTGCTGCCGCCGCCACCGGTGACATTCCCATTCTGGGCACCTCCGTCACCGAGTACGGTGTGGCTCTGGGCATCACCGACTTTACCGGCACTCCCGGCGGAAACGTCTCCGGCACCTCCGACCTGGCTCCTTTGGATCGTCAGGCGCAGATGGTCAAGGAGTGGTTCCCCGATGCCAAGAATGTTGGCCTGCTGTACTGCTCCGCAGAGCCCAACTCCAAGTACCAGGTGGACACAGTGAAGGCTCTGCTGGAAGAGATGGGCTATACCTGCAAGCTGTTCGCGTTCGTTGACTCCAACGATATGCCCGCCGTGACGCAGGAAGCCTGCGACTTCTGCGATGTTCTGTACGTTCCCACCGATAACATGGTCGCCTCCAGCACTGAGGTTATCGACGGTATCTTCGGCGCTGCCGGCAAGCCCATCATCGCCGGTGAGGAAGGCATCTGCAAGGGCTGCGGTGTGGCCACCCTGTCCATCAGCTACTACGACCTGGGCCGCGCCACCGGCGAGATGGCGGCCAAGATTCTGACCGGTGAGGCGGATATTTCCACCATGCCCATTGGTTACGCCGAAGCCACGCCCAAGTACAACGCTGACATCTGCGCCAAGCTGGGCCTGACCCCGCCCGAGGGCTACGAGGCCATCGGCTGATTCCCCGGATTTCAGGGGGTGCTGCTTACAAAAGCGGCACCCCCTCGTTTCCGTATTTTACTATCTTATCGGAGGAATAACCAATGACGAGTTTTCTCAACGCCCTGCCCGGGGCTGTCTCTCAGGGACTGATCTGGGGCATCATGGCAATTGGCCTGTACATTACCTACCGCATTCTTGACCTTGCCGACTTGACGGTGGACGGCTCCTTCTGCACCGGCGGCGTGGTCTGCGTCATGATGATCGTGAACGGCTGGAGTGTGTGGACTGCCATGCTTTGCGCATTTCTGGCGGGCTGCCTGACCGGCCTTGTTACCGGCTTCTTCCACACCCAGTGCGGCATCCCCGCCATTTTGTCCGGCATTCTGACCCAGCTGGGCCTGTGGTCGGTGAACCTTGCCACCATGGGCATGAAGGCCAACACCGCCCTGAACGTGAACAACTACAAGCTGCTGGTCTCTCTGCGGTATTTGCAGGAGGTCAATAAGGGCACCCGTCCCTTCTACAATCACCCCATCTTTGTGGTGGGTGTGGTGACGGTTCTGGTCATCGCCGTTCTGTACTGGTTCTTCGGCACCGAACGGGGCGCTTCCATCCGCGCCACCGGTGCCAATGAACACATGGCCCGGGCGCAGGGCATCAACACCAATGTCAACAAGGTGCTGGGTCTGGCCCTGTCCAACGGTCTGGTGGCCTTTGCCGGCGCCCTGCTATGCCAGTACCAGTCCTACGCGGAAATCAACATGGGCCGCGGCGCCATCGTCATCGGTCTGGCCTCCGTCATTATCGGCGAGGTGGCCTTTGGACGGCTGTTCCGGAACTTCGCCCTGAAGCTGCTTTCCGTCAGCTTCGGCGCCATTATCTACTACATCGTCATTCAGGCCGTCATCAGCCTGCTGAAAATCGACTCCAACTATCTGAAGCTGATCTCCGCGCTGATTGTCGCTGTGTTCCTTGCGGTTCCCTACTGGAAGGAGCAGTACCTGCACAAGACTGCCAAAGCGGGCAAGTAAGGAGGGCGGAATATGCTGAAAATTGAAAATGTGACCAAAACCTTCAATCCCGGCACGGTCAACGAAAAGGTCGCGCTGAAAAATCTGAATCTCCATCTGCAGGAAGGCGACTTTGTCACCGTCATCGGCGGCAACGGCGCAGGCAAGTCCACCATGCTGAACGCCGTGGCCGGCGTGTGGGGCGTGGACTCCGGCACCATCACCATCGGCGGCAATAACGTCACGAACCTTCCGGAATACAAGCGGGCCAAATTCATCGGGCGGGTGTTTCAGGACCCCATGATGGGCACCGCCGCCACCATGCAGATCGAGGAAAATCTGGCATTGGCTGCCCGCCGTGGCAAGCCCCGCACCCTCCGGGCCGGTATCACCCGGGCCGAGCGGGAGCAGTATGTGGAGCAACTGAAAATTCTGGACTTAGGTCTGGAAGACCGGCTCACCGCCAAGGTCGGCCTGCTGTCCGGCGGTCAGCGTCAGGCGCTGACGCTGCTGATGGCGACCCTCCAGAAGCCCCAGCTGCTGCTGCTGGACGAGCACACCGCCGCCCTGGACCCCAAGACCGCCGCCAAGGTGCTGGAAGCCACCCAGCGCATTGTGGAAAAGGATCACCTGACCACCATGATGATTACCCACAATATGCGTGACGCCATCGCCTACGGCAACCGACTGATTATGATGTACGAAGGACACATTGTGGTCGACGTGTCCGGTGAGGAAAAGAAGCACCTGACCGTGGAGCAGCTGCTGAGCCTGTTCAGCCAGGCCTCCGGCTCCGACGAAGCCGACGATAAGCTGCTGCTGTCCTGACCCGAAAATGCATTTCCGCGCCCGCAGGGGGGATTTCACTCCCCTTGCGGGCATTTTGTCTTTCGGTTGCAGCCGTTCCGGAAATGTGGTATACTTTTTCAAGAAACGCGCTGTTGACAGGAAAAACCGGCGGAAATTGCCGTTTCCACCCAGCTCATCCGGCACCTGGGCAGTCAAAGCAGCCGACAGGAGGAATTGTTATGAAACGATACATTGCCTTGTTAAGAGGGATCAACATAAGCGGAAAAAACAAACTATCCATGCCGGAGCTGAAATCCCGTTTGATTGAACTTGGTTATACCGATGTTCTTACCTATCTCAATAGCGGAAATGTGATTTTCACGGCTCATGAAAATGAGGAGAGCATTTTCGCAGATACCATCCGGTCCATGATACGGGAACGGTTTGCCCTGGATATTCCGGTTTTTGTCATGCCGCAGGAAGATCTGGAGGCTTTATTGGGCAAAGCGCCTGATTGGTGGGGAACAGCCGACAAAGACAGATACGATAATTTGATTTTTGTGATTCCTCCCGCTGCCGCCCAAAGCATCAGTGAGAAAATCGGCGAGCCAACAAAGGCGCTGGAACAGGTATTCATCTGCGACAACGCGATTTTCTGGTCCTTTGACAGGAAGAAGTACGCGAAAGCGAACTGGTGGAAAAAGACTGCAAGCCCGGGGATTGGAGAATGGATTACAATCCGAACAGCCAATACCCTGAGGAAAATTGCCGTTCTGTGACGCTTCACGGCTTCCAATGGCGGCACCCCGCGCGCTTGACGCGGAAGTATGAAAATCATACCCAAAATCTTGGGTAGCGGGAAATACATCCAGTATTCCCGCATTTTCCATACTTTCGCTTGTGCCAAAATCTCTCGCCGAATCTCCTTGCCCCATTGTGCGGTGCTGCCTTAGAAATTCTGGAAGAATTCTTAGAACGCTTCTGGTTTAAAAGACTATTTTATTCATCCCCGGAGGGGATTCCTTTTTTTAATTTGATCCTTGTTCATGTCAATTACCTCCAAGGGATGAATATATACGAATTGCATAAATACGCCAAGCATAATTATACAAAATGGTCCTTGTGGCAAAATGATTTGTATGCGTGCATAAAACAAAATGGAAAAGAACGGGCGAAATTCATTGTTTTGACAAGAAAAATGAGAAAAAAGATGCATAATATACGGTATATTTGAAAATGAAACCCAGCGGATACAAGGGGAGCCTGCGGAGACGTTTGTACGCAAAACATGGACAGGCTTCAAAGATAAACAGGGGGAAAAGTATTGCCGAATAAGATGCTTGCGGGAAATAATAAAATAATTGTTTACATTTCGGGACCGCGTATGGTATACTCAAAATGATTTAGTCCACACATTGCGGACAAACGGAAGGAAGGGATATGTATGAAACGTAAACTGTCTGTGAGGGAAACCGCGGCGGTAGCAAGTCTGCTGTTTGGGTTGTTTTTTGGGGCCGGGAACCTGATTTTTCCTGTACACATGGGCCAGATGGCGGGCAGTAGCTCTCCGGCGGCCATTTTGGGTTTCTGCATTACGGCAGTGGGCCTTCCGTTGATGGCCATTGCGGCCATGGCCATCTCCCGCAGTGAAAGCCTGGCCCAGCTGGCAGGCCGGGTGGGCAAGGGCTACGGCCTGTTCTTCTCCTGCCTGCTGTATCTGACCATCGGTCCCTTTTTCGCCATTCCCAGATGCGCCTCCACCTCCTTTACCGTGGGCGTGGCGCCCCTGGTCAGCGAGGGACAGGCAAGGCTCTGGCTGCTGCTGTTTTCCCTTGCCTTTTTTGCCCTGGTGCTCTGGTTCTCCCTGCGGCCCAACGGAATTCTGACCTATGTGGGCAAGGTCATCAACCCCGTGTTCCTGGTATTTTTGTTTCTGCTGGTGATTGCCTCCCTGGCAAATCCCATGGCCGGGCTCCGGGAGCTGCCGCCGGAGGGAAACTATGAGACCCAGGCGTTTATCACCGGTTTTCTGGAAGGCTACAACACCATGGATATTCTGGCGGCGCTGGCCTTCGGCATCACCATTGTGCAGGTCATCAAGGATCTGGGCATTGAAAATGCCGGGGACGTGGCGGGGAACTCCTTCCGGGCCGGCATTTTCAGCAGCCTTCTGATGGCCGTCATCTATGCGTTGATCACCGTAATGGGCGCCGCCAGCCGGGGGGTTTATCCCACCAGTGAAAACGGCGGTATAGCCCTGACCCAGATAGCGGCCCACTATTTCGGCGCCTTCGGCCAGATCATTCTGGCGGCCACGGTAACCCTGGCCTGCCTCAAAACCTCCATCGGCCTGGTCACCTCCTGCGCCGAGACCTTCTGCCTCCTGTGCCCCAGGGTTCCCTACCGGCTGTGGACGGTCCTTTTCAGCCTCTTCCCGCTGGTGGTTTCCAATCTGGGCCTGACCCAGATCATCACCGTGTCCATTCCGGTGCTGATGTTCCTGTACCCTCTGGCCATCACCCTGATTCTGCTGACCCTGTGCAGCAGCCTTTTCGGAAATGACCGGCGGGTGTATGTCAGCGTTACCGCCTTCACTCTGGCGGCAGCGGTATTGGACCTTTTGAACGCACTGCCCGCAGGTGCCCAGGAAGCGCTGAAGCTCACCGGGCTTCTGACCTGGGTCCGGGGAAATGTGCCCTTGTTCGGTCTTGGACTGGGCTGGGTGCTCCCCGCCGCGGTGGGTCTGGCAGTGGGCTTGATTCTCAGAAAAG
>JAXEMQ010000140.1:0-13365 GCA_034099845.1 Faecousia sp. | reverse complement strand
AGCTGGAAAGAATCAACGAGCTCTTTGCTTTGGGACTGACGAGGGAGGAAGAAAATGGCCTTTGATGCGTTTTATCTCTCCGCCGTTCTGGGGGAAATGGAAGAAAAATGCCAGCAGGCCCGGGTGGAAAAGATCTTTCAGCCCAGCCGGGACACCCTGATTTTCCTGCTGCGCTGCAAAGAGGGCCGGGAAAAGCTGCTGATTGCCGCCAACCCCACCGCCCCCCGGCTGCACCTGACCAACGCTTCTCCGGAGAATCCTCCGGAGCCGCCCATGTTCTGTATGCTTCTGCGCAAGCACCTGATGGGCGCCCGGCTCAGTGCCATCCGCCAGACACCTATGGAACGGGCCGTGGAATTCACCTTTGACTGCACCGATGAAATGGGCTATCCCATCCAGAAAAAACTGGTGGTGGAGCTCATGGGCCGGACCTGCAACGTGTACCTGCTGGGGCCGGAGGACCGGATTCTCGACTGTCTGCGCCGGGTAGGGCTGGACGAAACCAGCCGCCCCGCTCTGCCGGGGCTCCACTATCAGCCGCCCCGCAGGGTGGAGAAGCAGGATCCCCGGAGCCTGTCCCAGGAAGGCTTCCTTGGGCTTCTCCGGGGTCCCGGAGCGGATGTTCTGGCCGACCGGCTGATGGATACCCTGGGTGGTCTGTCCCCCCTGGTTTGCCGGGAGGCCGCCCTGTACGCGGCGGGAGACGTGGATGCCCGGGTGGAGGGGTTGGACCCGGATACAGCGGCTGAAGAGCTGAGCCGTTTCTTTGGCGATGCCTTCTCCGCGCCCGCACCCTGGTACTGGAGTGCCCCGGACGGAACCCCAAAGCAGTTTGCCTTCTGCCCCATTTATGAATACGGCCAGTGTCAAAAGGCTGAGAGCTTCAGCGCCCTGCTGGACCGCTTTTACACCCTGCGGGACCGGAAGGACGCCATGCGGCAGAAAAGCCAGGCTCTACGAAAAACGGTTCAGAACAGCTGTCAGCGGCTGAGACGAAAGCTGAGTTTACAGGAAAAGGAGCTGGCAGCCACCCTGGACCGGGAACGGCTGCGGCAGCTGGGGGATATTCTCACCGCCAATATCCACCGGATTCAGAAGGGACAGACTTCCATCCGCTGCGAGGACTTCTATGACGAGGACATGAAGGAAATTGACATTCCCCTGAGCCCCCTCCTCTCCCCCCAGCAGAACGCCGCCAAGTTCTACAAGGACTACAGCCGGATGAAAAATGCCCAAAAGGAACTGACCCGGCAGATGGAGCTGGGAACGGAAGAACTGAGCTATCTGGAAAGCGTGCTGGAGGAGCTGAACCGGGCCCAGACGGATGGCGAATTGGAGGAAATCCGGCAGGAGCTCTATGGGGGGGGCTATGTCCGCATGGATTCCGCCCGGAAACGAATGAAAACAGCCAAACTCTCCCCCATGCGGTTTGAGAGCACCGACGGTTTCCCCATCTATGTGGGCCGGAACAACCGCCAGAATGACGAGCTGACCTTCCGGCTTGCCCGAAAGGACGACATCTGGTGCCACGCCTCCAAGGTTCACGGCAGCCACGTGATCATCTCCTGCGGCGGAAAGACGCCTCCGGACAACACCGTTACCCAAGCTGCCCAGCTGGCGGCCTACTATGCCGAATCCACCGGCGGACAGAACATCCCGGTGGATGTAACCACCGTCAAGCAGGTGAAAAAGGTTCCCAGCGGCAAGCCCGGCATGGTGATTTACCACACCTACCGCACCGCCATTGTAAATCCCTATCCCGATGTCAGAATCGACCCGCTGAACGCCGAACCCAAAGAATAAACAGCAAAGCCGCCCTCCGGGGCGGCTTTATATATTCACTTCCGGATCCTTTCCCGCAAAGGAAAACCCGCCCCGGGAACGGGGCGGGCAAGCAAGCAGCTTCTCAATTACAGGAGCTTGGCGAAGTACTTGATGGTGCGGCACATCTGAGAAACATAGGAGTTCTCGTTGTCGTACCAGGACACAACCTGAACCTGAGCCTTGCCGTCGGGCAGAGCGCAAACCATGGTCTGGGTAGCATCGAACAGGGAGCCGAAGCGCATGCCGATGATGTCGGAGGAAACGATCTCGTCCTCGTTGTAGCCGAAGGACTCGGTAGCGGCAGCCTTCATGGCGGCGTTGATCTCATCCTTGGTAACAGCCTTGGAAACAACGGCGTTCAGGATGGTGGTGGAGCCGGTGGGGGTGGGAACGCGCTGTGCTGCGCCGATCAGCTTGCCGTTCAGCTCGGGGATAACCAGGCCGATGGCCTTGGCAGCACCGGTGGAGTTGGGAACGATGTTCACAGCGCCGGCGCGGGAACGACGCAGGTCGCCCTTTCTCTGGGGGCCGTCCAGGATCATCTGGTCGCCGGTGTAAGCATGGATGGTGCACATAATGCCGGACTCAATGGGAGCCAGGTCATTCAGAGCCTTGGCCATGGGAGCCAGGCAGTTGGTGGTGCAGGAAGCGGCGGAGATGATGTTGTCTTCCTTGGTCAGGGTCTCATGGTTGACGTTGTAAACGATGGTGGGCAGATCATTGCCGGCAGGAGCGGAGATAACGACCTTCTTGGCGCCGGCATCGATGTGAGCCTGAGCCTTGGCCTTGGAGGTGTAGAAGCCGGTGCACTCCAGGACAACGTCCACACCCAGCTCGCCCCAGGGCAGCTCGGCAGCGTTGGCCTTAGCATAGATGGTGATCTTCTTGCCGTCGACAACGATGTTGTCCTCGCCGGCCTCAACGACATGGCCCTGAGCAGCGTAGTTGCCCTGGGTGGAATCGTACTTCAGCAGGTGAGCCAGCATCTTGGGAGAGGTCAGATCGTTGATGGCAACGATCTCGAAGCCCTCAGCACCGAACATCTGACGGAAAGCCAGACGGCCGATACGGCCAAAACCATTGATCGCAACTTTAACAGACATGGGAATTTCCTCCATTTCAAAATTACTGTTTTGCCAGTAGCTTATTGGTTCAGCACAGGAATCGATATTCCCGTACGGATTCCATTATACTATATGATAAGGTTCTTGTAAACTGGAAAAAGCGTCAAAACCGCCAAAATTTCCGGTCCGTTTTTTGTGCAAAATCAGGTTCCCTCCCGAAAGCAGGGAACCGTCCGAAAAGCAGCCCGAAAATGCTGTACACAATTCTCTTCTTCCTGAAAACCCGCCCGGTTCCCCGGGCGGGCAAGCGCGTCATTCAAAGGTTACGGGGGAATCCTGGGGGGCGATGGCCATATAGGTATTGCCCACACCCAGCTCCAGAGGCGCACCGTCAGCAGTCTTGAACCAGAAGGGGCTGGTTTCATCGTCGGCACCCCAGAAGATGGGGATAATCTTGCCGCCGCAGGCATAGAAGCCGGTGCCGCCGTTTACAAAGTTGGCGGTATGGTAGATGCTGTCCCGGGTGATGTCGGCCAGCATCACAATAACGTTGGTGAAGCACTCGGGATCCTGGGTGTCTCCCACCACCATTGCCTTGCCATACTGGTTGTAAACATATTTGCCCAGGGCCGCGTCATAAACCATGGCGGTATCCTTCTTGGAGCCCCGGAAGGTAAAGCTGACGGTTACCTTGTTGGCGGTTTCGCCGTCCGCGGGAGTGCCGTCCTCTTTAAAGCGCAGGTTATACTCCTTGCCCTCCGGCTGGGTCACCGAGAAGCCCTTCTGCTTGGCGTACTCCACCAGGCCCGGGCCCTTGGCAAACAGGCTGTGCTCATACTTGCTCTCCGGCTGGAAGGTGAAGGCCCGCTTGGTGTTCCGGACGGAATAGTCTGTGGTGCCGCTGGTGTCGATCATCAGGCGGTTCACATTCTTGTTCCGGGCGTCATTCAGGACCTGATCGGAACCCGCCGCATCGGCGATGATGGCATCGTAATGCTTGGCAATCTGGTTGAACATCAGCCGGTCGGAACGGACGGAGCCAATGGCCTCTGCCTTGGAAACATCTGTATACAGGGCCAGGTCACGGATAATGGAGTGGTTTACAAACATTTCCATCAGAATATCCGCTTCCATGGTGCCGTAGTGAGGCAGCGCATCGTGAATGTTGCTGATGGTCACCGCGAAGATCCGGCCGGTGTAGGGCTCGTCCAGGGGTTCGCCGTTCAGGGGATTGAAGTAGGCAGGGGCAGGCTCGGTGGTTTCCGGCACCGTCTCCTCCACGGTGGGCTGGGTCTCAGGAGCCGTGGTTGCCTCCGTAACGGGGACAGCCTCCGTGGGAGCGGGCTCGGTTTTGGCGCCGCAGCCGCACAGGAGCAGGCAGAGCGCCAGGGTGATCGCAAGAATTTGTTTCATGGAAATAAACCTCTTTTCTAAAAACATTACTTGTTTTCGGTATTCTCCTCCAGGATCGACGCCATGGTCTTTCCGATGGTATAATAAAACACATTGTCCCGGGACGGGTTCAGGTCCAGCAGCTCTCCCCGCTTGGAGTAGATGTTGTAGGTGCCGAACAGCACCGGAATCACGCTGCCGTCCTCCGCCACCATCTGGTTGAGGTTGTAGAAATTGCCGCTGTTGGACAGGGACTCCTTGGCCATGTTGAGAAGGGTCTCGTTGGCCAGCACGCTGTTGCCCAGATTGCCGTAGCCCTTGAAGAACTCGGACACATCGTAAGTCGGCGGCAGCCGGGTCTGGCCCAGGTAAAGGTCATAGGTTCCGGCGTTGATAACATGGCGATAGGTCACGGCGCCGCCGGAGCCGTATTCCAGCACGCCTGCGGGGATGCCCAGCTCCGTCAGGTGACTGGCGATCTGCCGGGCCGCCCGCAGCCGGGCGGAGTCGTCCGCGTTCACCAGAATCTTCAGCTTCTGCACTTCGTTTTTCTCGTTCTTGGGCAGCTGAATATTTCCGATGGCATCCAGGAACCGCATGGGGTCATACTCATATTTTTTGGCCAGGTCCGCATTGTAATAGGGACTGCGGGGGGAGGTAATCAGGGTGCTGGGCTGGGCCATGCCCCGATAGTTGTCCGCATTGATCTGCTCCCGGTCAATGGCATAGGTCAGGGCCTTGCGCAGACGGTCGTTGTCCTTGAACCAGTCCGAATACAGGGTGTTGCAGGCCAGGTACACCATGACGCCGTTGTCCACTTCCCAGAGCTCAAAGTCGCAGCGGTATTCGCCATAGGAGTCCAGCAGAGGGTCGGCGCAGGCCAGGTTCAGGTCGCCGAACTCAAATTCGTCCCGGAGCTGGCTCTGGCTGGTGGCCTCAATCACATGAATCTTCTTTGCCCGGGTGGACAGATTTGCCTCGCACCACCAGGATTCCACCTTCGTCAGGTCCGCGCCGTCTTCTCCGGCATGGAATTCGTAGGGGCCGGTGCCCAGCGGGTGCTCCGCCGCCACCTCCGATGCCTTGACAATGGGAATGTCCAGCAGCAACGGCAGATTTTCATAGGGCGTATCCAGGTAGAAGCTCAGGCCCTCGTCCTCCCGGAGCTTGTACTCAATGATATGGGTAAAGCGGCCCTTGTAGTAGTCGCTTTCCCGGGCGGCATCGTAGGACGCGATTACATCCCCGATGGTGACCCGGGTGCCGTCGGAAAACCGGGCGTTGGGGTCCACATAGAAGGTGTAAATCATGTTGTCCGGGGAAACCCGGTATTTGGAACACAGGATGGGCACCGTCTGGTTCTGGCTGTTGTAGGCGAACAGTCCCTGATAGATCAGGGAAAACAGCACCCGGTTGGAAAAGTTCATGGCGATCAGAGGATTCATGGACCGGTTGGGATAATAGGCCAGAACCAGCGTCTCGTCCTCCCCGGCATCCGGTGCCTCCGTGGGCTCCTCTCCCTCCATCAGGATGGCGTCGCCGGTGGGCACATAGGCTTCTTCTTCCTCCTTGGTGCCGCAGGAAGCCAGCAGGCTCAGGAGGGTACACAGGCACAAGGCCATTGCAACGATTCGTTTCACGCCCATACCTCCCCGCATACAATTACCGCCCCCTGACTGCCCCGCCGGCCCTGGGTGACCCGATGGGACCAGAAGCGGTGGCTCTGACACACGGTGCAATCCCCGCTGATGTCGATTTTGTTCACTCCCGCACGACGCAGCACCCAGGCGTTGACCGCTTTCAGGTCAACATAATACTTCTCGCCCTGGGGCCGGATAAAGGCGTTCATGTCCGGGCCGAAGGCTTCCAGCAGCGCCCGGGGCACATCAGCGCCGGTTTCAAAATGGCAGGCGCCGATATTGGGACCGATGGCGGCGCGGATGTCCTCCGGCCGGCTTCCGAAACAGGACCCCATGGCCTCCACGGTTTTGGCCGCAATGCCGGAAGCCGTTCCCCGCCATCCGGCATGGGCAGCGCCCACGGCCCCGGTGACGGGATCCCATAACAGAATGGGGGTGCAGTCGGCGGTGAACACCACCAGAGCCGTGCCCGGTGTGTTGGTCACCAGGCCGTCGCAGTCCGGCAGGGGCTGGGCATACAGCCCCGCGCCCCAATTCTGCTCCCCCACCGGCAGTACGATATTGGAATGAACCTGCCGGGAGAGCACCGCCTTTTGGGGATCAAAGCCCAGGGCTTCCCCAAGGATTGCGTAGTTCTTACGGACATTTTCCGGGTTGTCTCCCCGGCTCATGCCCAGATTCAGAGAACGGAGATACCCTTCGCTGACGCCGCCCAGGCGAGTGGTGAAGCAGTGGGGGGCGGAGATGCCCTCCGCGGTCAGGTATTCCAGGTTCCCTTTTTTCTGTGTGATTACCATATGTTGTCTCCGAAGGGGATCGATTACTCCATCCCCGCTTCTTTATCTTTCTGCATACAGCACTTTTTATACTTTTTGCCGCTGCCGCAGGGGCAGGGATTGTTGGGCCCCACCTTCTTGGAAGCATTGCGGATGGGCGCTTTCTTTACGGCGCTTCCGTCACTGGCGCCGGCGGCGCCGGTCTCCTTGGCCACCTTCTCCCGCTTGACCTCCTGCTGGGGCTGGACCCGCACCAGGAACATCCGGCGGACCGTCTCCTCCTTGATGGACTCGATCATGCTCTCGAACATCTGGTAGCCCTCTTCCTTGTAGGCCACCACCGGGTCATGCTGGCCGTAGGCCCGCAGACCGATGCCCTGCTTCAGATCGTCCATGGCATCGATGTTGTCCATCCAGTATTCGTCCACCACCCGGAGCATCACCACACGCTCCAGCTCCCGCATCAGGCTTTCGCCGTAGGCGTTTTCCTTCGCCTGATAGGTGGCAAGGCAAATGCCGTAGATGGTATCGGTCAGGGCCGCTGCGTCCATGGTCAAAAGCTGGGCTTCCCGGCTCTGGAGGGTGCCCTTGATGAAGTAGATACCCTCCATCTGGCGGGACAGCTCCTTCAGGGCTTCCTCGTTTACGCTGCCGCCGTTTTCACTGAGGGCGGTGGACACATTGCCCTCCACCACCGTGCGGAGCATGGACAGAATGTTCTCCCGCAGGTCCTCTCCGTCCAGCACCTTCTGCCGCTGGGCATAGATCACCTCACGCTGAGTGTTCATCACGTCGTCGTATTCCAGCACGTTCTTTCTGGCCTTAAAATTCCGGCTTTCCACGTTCTTCTGGGCGTTTTCCACGGCACCGGAGAGAATTTTTGCGTCGATGGGGGTATCCTCATCCAGGCCCAGGGAATCCATCATACCCATAACCCGTTCCGAGGAGAACAGCCGCATCAGGTCGTCCTGCAGGCTCAGGTAGAACCGGCTCTCGCCGGGATCGCCCTGACGGCCGGAACGGCCCCGGAGCTGATTGTCGATCCGGCGGGACTCATGCCGCTCGGTGCCGATGATGAAGAGGCCCCCGGCCTGGCGGACCTGCTGGGCTTCTTCGGAGATATGGGCCTTGTAGGCTTTCAGCAGATTGTTGTATTCCTCCCGGATGGCCAATACTTCCGGATCCCGGGTTTCGGCAAAGGAATCCGCCTCCGCGATCAGCTCCTCAGGCTTTCCCTGTCTGCGCAGGTCTGCCTTTGCCAGGAACTCGGCGTTGCCGCCCAGCATGATGTCCGTACCACGGCCCGCCATATTGGTGGCGATGGTCACGGCCCCCAGCTTACCGGCCTGGGCCACGATCTGGGCTTCCATTTCGTGGTATTTGGCGTTCAGCACGTTGTGGGGGATGCCCTCCCGCTTCAGCATCTTGCTGAGAATTTCACTTTTTTCGATGGAGATGGTGCCCACCAGCACAGGCTGGCCCTTGGCGTGGCACTGCTTTACCTGCTCCACAATGGCGCGGAATTTGCCTGCCTCGGTTTTGAACACCACATCCGGGTGATCCACACGGATCACAGGCCGGTTGGTGGGAATCTCCACCACATCCAGGTTATAGATGGCTTCAAATTCTTCCTGCTCGGTCAGAGCGGTGCCGGTCATGCCGGAAAGCTTATCGTACAGCCGGAAGAAATTCTGGAAGGTAACGGTGGCCAGGGTCTTACTCTCGCTGGCAACGTTTACGCCTTCCTTGGCTTCAATGGCCTGGTGCAGGCCCTCGTTATAACGGCGGCCGTACATCAGCCGGCCGGTGAACTCATCCACAATGATGACTTCCCCGTCCTTGACCACATAGTCAATGTCCTTTTTCATCAGGCCCCGGGCCTTCATGGCCTGGTTGATGTGGTGAGACAATGTGGTATTCTCGGCATCGGCCAGGTTATCCACGCCGAAGAACCGCTCCGCCTTGGCAATGCCCTCGGCGGTCAGGGAGACGGTGCGGGATTTTTCATCCACAAAGTAGTCGCAGTCGTAGTCATCCTGGACTTCCTTATCCTCCGTCTTGGCAAAGACCTGCTTGCGCAGGGAGGAGACAAACCGGTCCGCCATCTGGTAGAGCTGGGAGGAGTCCTCCCCCTTGCCGGAAATGATCAGAGGGGTACGGGCTTCATCGATGAGGATGGAGTCCACCTCGTCCACAATGGCAAAGGCATGGCCCCGCTGGACCAGCTCCTGCTTGTAAATGGCCATATTGTCCCGGAGGTAATCAAAGCCCAGCTCGTTATTGGTACAGTAGGTGATGTCCGCGGCATAGGCCACCCGCCGCTGGGCAGGCTGCATACCGGGAATCACCAGTCCCACGGTGAGACCCATATACCGGTAGACCTTGCCCATCCACTCGGACTGATACTTGGCAAGGTAATCGTTGACGGTAACAATATGGACGCCCCGGCCCGCCAGGGCATTGAGGTAGGCCGGCAGAATGGCCACCAGGGTTTTGCCTTCACCGGTTTTCATCTCGGCGATGCGGCCCTGATGCAGCACAATGCCGCCGATGAGCTGCACCGGGTAGGGCCGCAGACCGATGACCCGGTCGGCAGCCTCCCGGATGGCCGCAAAGGCCTCCGGCAGCAGATCATCCAGGGTCTCGCCTTTTTCCAGACGGGCCCGGAATTCCGCGGTTTTGCCCTTCAGTTCCTCTTCCGGCATCTGCTTATATTGGGATTCCAGCGCCAGAATGGCGTCCACCATGGGCTGGATTTTCTTCAGTTCACGCTGGGAACGGGTTCCGAACAGCTTTGTGATCAGTCCCATTGGAGTTTCTCCTTTCACTCCCCGGCAAATCCGGGGTTCTAAAAAAATCACCGTATCCAAAGGATTATAGCATACTCTTCCGGAAAAATATAGGTTTTTTTGTAAACAAACGGCAGGCGGCAATCAAACCTGACGGAAACCCTTCCCCAGGAAGAACTGCCGGATTTCCTCTTTGGACGCCCGGAGTCTGCCCATCTGAAAGGGGGGCTTCCCGCCGCCCCGGCCGGAAAGGACCTCATTCATTTCCTTGTTCAGGCTCCGCAGGTCTCCTCCGGGGAGGGCCAGGCAGTAGTCGAAGCCCTCCGGGGTTTCACCAAACACGGCGGTAACGCCGCCGGACACCTTTGCCGCTCCGTCCGTCAGCTCCCGCAGGCCGTCGGGGCTCAGCTCCCCTCCGAAGGTGAAGCAGTCCCCCGCCCCACGAAACGCGTCTACCCGGGCAAGCAGGCTCTGCTTTTCCAGATTCAGCGCCTTTGTTTTCCAGCTTTCCAGGGTGGAAAGCAGCTTTTCCACAGCCTGACCGGTCTGGGTGATCTGGGCGGACAGGAGCCGGGATACCTGCCTGTTCTGTTCAAACACCCGATTGAGCAGCGCCAGCGCCGGGACGCCGCAGGCCATTTCCATCCGTGTGCCGCCCCGGAAGGGAATGGCGGAAAAGAGCTTGATGAGGCCGATCTCTCCCGTGGCCGCCACATGGGTGCCGCAGCAGGCGCAGGTATCGCAGCCCGGAATCTCCACAATCCGCACCGGCCAGGGAAGCGCCCGCTTTGTCCGGTAGGAAAGGGCCGCCAGTTCTTCCGGGCCGGGGGTGAAGACACGCACCGGGATATTCCGCATCACCGCCCGGTTGGCCTCGGCCTCGATTTCCGGCAGCGCTTCCGCCGGAATCATGCCGTCAAAATCGATGACCACGCTCTGCAGGTTCATATGAAAGCCCGTATTGTGGTAGCCCCAGCGCTGGTGGATAATGCCGGAAACAATGTGCTCTCCGCTGTGCTGCTGCATCCGCACAAACCGGTCCTGATAATCGATGGTGCCCTCCACCTGGGTACCGGGGGTCAGCGGAGCGTCACACAGGTGGATAATATCCTTCCCCTGCTCCCGGGTATCCAGCACCCGGGCCTTCCCCAAAACACCGGTATCCGCTGCCTGGCCGCCGCCAAGGGGGTAAAACGCCGTTCGATCCAGCACCACTTCAAAGCCCTTTTCCGTCTGGGTGCAGGAGATAACCTCTGCCTGGAAGGAAGCCAGGTGGCTGTCGAGATAATAGAGTTTTTCGGTCATAATGGAGGGTCCTTTCTGTAAATCGGAAGACGGAAGCACCGGCCTTTTCCGGAAAATCCGCCTGGCTGCCCCGCACTGCTGCCAGACTCTGCCCGCTTTCATCCATCGGGCGGATGGTTTTTCTTCAAAATACCAGGTGATTATACCATATCCCCCCGGCCTTCGCAACGAAAAGCCGTAAAAAGCCCCCAAATAAAATTTTACGAAAAAGAATCTGGTTTTTCTAAAGGAAATCGGTTACAATGGAAAAAACTGTTACGAGGTGACTTCCATGCCTTCTGCCTATGCGCATCTGCGGTTCGGCCGGGAAATGACCCCTCCCGGCAAATACGCGGTGCTTCCCAAGAATTTCCCCCAGCTTTACAACGTAGGGCTCCAGGGCCCGGATCTGCTGTTTTACCACAACCCTCTGGCTTCCACAGCCGTCACAAAGCTGGGCTACAGCCTTCACAGTCTTCCCGGCCAGGTCTTTTTCGGCAATGCGGTGGAAGCTTTCCGCAAAGCGCCCTCCGACGGCGCGAAAGCCTACCTGTTCGGTCTTCTGGGGCACTACTGCCTGGACTCCCGGTGCCATCCCCTGATCAACCAGCTCACGGCCCAGGGGCAGCCCGGCCATATGGAGCTGGAAACGGAATTTGACCGGTATCTGCAGCAGCTGGATGGCAAGGTACTGCCCCAGGACCGGCATGTGAGCCAATACTTCCGGCTGACCCGGGGGGAGCAGGCCACCGTGTCCGGGTTCTACAATGAGGTATCCCCCGGCGCCATCGGCTGGTGTTCCGGAAATATGGCACGGGTCTACCGGATCATCACCTCCCGCAGGCGGAAAACCGCCCGGTTCCTGCTGAGCCTGGGCGGTGAAAAAGCCAAGGGTCTGCTGCCCACCGTGGGTCCCAACCCCAGCTGCGCCTATCTGAACGGAAGTCTCTTCACCTGCTATCAGATGGCCGCGGAGGACTATCCGGTTCTGGCGGAGCAGCTGGTCCGCGCCTTGGAAGAAAATTCTCCTCTCGGCGAGGAGTTTTCCCCCATTTTTGGCTGATTGGAGAACGGAATATGAAAGATACATTCAAACTCACGGCTCTGGAAAAATCCTGGATTGGCTATGACATCGGCAATTCCGCCTTTATTCTGCTGGTCACCGCCATCGTCCCCATCTATTTCAATGCCCTGACCGACGCCGCCGGGCTGACGGAGAGCCAATACTTCTCCTACTGGGGCATTGCCACCTCCATTTCCACCCTTTTGGTAGCCCTCATCGGTCCCATCTGCGGCACCCTGGCGGACTACAAGGGCTTTAAAAAGCCCCTGTTCACCCTTTGCGTCATGCTGGGTGTTCTCGGCTGCACCGCCCTGGGAGCCGCCCAAACCTGGCTGTCCTTCCTGGTGATTTTCGTCATTGCCAAGGTTGGCTTCAATTCCAGCCTGGTTTTCTATGACGCCATGCTGCCCGAGGTCACCGACGGCAAGCGGATGGACAATGTATCCGCCACCGGCTATGCCCTGGGCTACATCGGCTCCGTGATTCCCTTCATCATCTGCCTGGTGCTGGTGCTGTTTGCCGGTTCCTTCGGTCTTTCCACCGGCACCGCCATGGCCATCGCCTTTCTGATCACCGCCGGATGGTGGGTGCTCCTCACCCTGCCTCTTCTGAAACGCTACCGGCAGGTAAGCTACGTGGAGCCGGAAGCCCACCCCTTTGTGGATTCCTTCCGTCGGCTGGGCAGAACTCTGGGGAAGGTGAAGCAGGAAAAGCACATCTTTCTGTACCTGCTGGCGTTTTTCTTCTTCATCGACGGTGTCTACACCATCATCAGTATGGCAACCACCTATGGCCAGTCCCTGGGCCTCAGCAGCACCGGACTGCTGCTTGCTCTGCTGGTGACTCAGATTGTGGCCTTTCCCTTCTCCATTCTTTTCGGCCGTCTCTCCGCCAAATATGATGCGGGCCTGCTGATTAAGGTCTGCATTCTGTGCTACACCGGCATCTCCGTCTTTGCCATGTTCCTGTTCCATCTGTGGCAGTTCTGGCTGCTGGCGGTGCTGGTGGGGATGTTCCAGGGCGGCGTGCAGGCCATGAGCCGATCCTACCTGGGCAAGATCATCCCCCCGGAAAACAGCGGCGAATTCTTCGGCCTCATGGACATCTGCGGCAAGGGCGCGGACGCCATGGGCCCGGCCCTCGTTGCCATGGTTACCAGCCTGATGGGAGAACGGACGGTGACGGTTTTCGGAACGCGTCTTCAGGGCCAGAACCTGGGCGTAGGCTTCCTGACCCTGCTTTTTATCATCGGCTATATTCTGTTCTGCAAGGCGGACAAGCTCAACAAAGCCCGCTCGACCAAGGTCTGACATCACGAAATACATCCCCCATGATGCACAAACCGCTCCCTGTCAAATGTCAGGGAGCGGTTTGTGCATTGCAGGGGACATATTAGGGCAACACCGCATAATGGGGCAAGGAGATTCGGCCAGTGTTTTGACCCGAGCGAAAGTATGGAAAATGCGGGAATACTGGATGTATTTCCCATTTTTCATGCTGCACGATTGGGGGCAAAAGATCCGCCGAAGCCCG
>JAXEMQ010000135.1:0-12753 GCA_034099845.1 Faecousia sp. | reverse complement strand
AAGCGCTCTCATCACGAGATGATGAATGAGGATGAGGTTGTTACCGCTGTGGAAGTGGCAGCATCCCTTGGCATCCGCAAAGTTCGTCTCACCGGCGGCGAACCCCTGGTGAAAAAGAACATCCTGTCCATCTGCCGCCGGGTTGCGGCAGTGGAGGGTATTCAAGAGGTATGTCTGACTACCAACGGCATCCTGCTGCCGGATCTTGCCAAGGAACTCCGCCAGGCAGGTGTCAACCGGGTGAATTTGAGTCTTGACACATTGGATCCGGAGAAATATGCTTACATTACCCGCATCGGCAAGCTGGAGCAATTTAAAGCCGGTCTGGAGGCTGCGCTGGAAGCGGGCTTTGATAAGGTCAAGATCAACGCTGTACTCATCGGTGGATTCAATGACGACGAGATCGAGGCACTGGCCAACCTGACCATGGAGTATCCCGTAGATATGCGTTTTATTGAGCTGATGCCCATTCAGGACCACGATGAATTCGGCAAAGATGCTTACCTTCCTTATTCTAAAGTGCTGGAAAAGCTGCCCCAGGCAGTACCCGTTGAACATGATGGCGGCGTTGCCAAGCTCTACCGTCTGCAGGGAGCAAAGGGCAACATTGGCCTCATCAGCCCCATCAGCGCCCATTTCTGCGGCGAATGCAACCGCCTGCGTTTGACTGCGGATGGTAAACTGAAGCCTTGCCTCCACGCTCCGGACGAGTATGCCATCAAGGGCTTGGACCGTGAGGGTATGAAGGCCGTCTTCCAGCAGGCCATCTGGAACAAACCTGCATGGCACGGAGATCTGGATGTGCTGAACCGTTCCAAAGCAGGCAGAAACATGAATGAAATCGGAGGATAACCTTATGTCCGACTTTACCCATTTTAATGAACAGGGCCGGGCCAAGATGGTGGATGTGGGCGAAAAGCCCATCTCCCAGCGGGTTGCCGTTGCCGCAGGCCGGGTTCTGGTGAATGAGAAAACCTTTTCCTTGATCCGGTCCGGCGGCATGAAGAAGGGCGATGTGCTGACCGTTGCCCAGATCGCCGGTGTTATGGGCGCCAAGCGCACCCCGGACATCATCCCTATGTGCCACCCCATTTTGATGGATGGCATCAACTTAGCGCTTTCTCTGGATGAAACCAGACATTCCGTCGAGATCAAAGCCACCGTTTCCTGCGACGGCAGAACCGGTGTGGAGATGGAAGCGCTGACTGCTGTCTCCACCGCCGCATTGACGGTCTATGATATGTGCAAGGCCGTCCAGAAGGATATGGTCATCACCGATATCCGCCTTTTAAGCAAAACCGGCGGCGTCCACGGCGATTATAAAAGAGAAGAATAATCCTATGTAGGGCGGCTTGCCCTCAAGCCGCTGGAATACTGTGGTAAATGTGTATTTTGCGGCGGGCTGAGGGCAGCCCGCCCTACAGAAAATGGTGCATTTCAATGGAGGGTTTTTTATGTATACAGCAGCAGTGATCACCGTCAGCGATAAAGGCTACCGCGGCGAGCGGGTGGATACCAGCGGCCCCAATCTGGTGCAGATTTTAAAAGAAAAAGGCTTTGATGTTACCTACACCTCCATCATCCCCGATGAACAGGAAATGATTAAGGAAGAACTGGTCAAGTGTTCCGACGAACTGGGCATCGCTCTGGTTCTCACCACCGGCGGTACCGGCTTTTCTCCCCGGGATATCACCCCAGAGGCAGCTATGGATATCATCGAGCGTCCCACCCCCGGCATTCCCGAGGCCATGCGGGCAGAATCCATGCGCATTACCCCCAAGGGCTGCCTGAGCCGCAGCGTAGCAGGAATCCGCAAGCGTACCCTGATTATTACCCTCCCCGGCAGCAAGAAGGCATCTGCCGAGAATATCCTTGCCGTCATCGACCCGGTGGCACACGGCCTGGATATGCTCTACAGCGAGGGCAGTGCGGACTGTGCCAAGTAAAAGAGAACGCCCCTGTTCAGCTGAACAGGGGCGTAAAATTATACATCGAAACGGTTGTAACTCTCGTAGCAGTCAAGGCACAGCTTTTTACCCCCGGCAAGGCGGATCCAGTTGGAGCCGGTTTTTTCACCGCAGCACTCACAGTAATAGCTGTCAAAATTCTTTGCTGGCGTAGGCAAAGGCAATTTTGCAGGCATGGCATCGAATAGCTGCTGGGGAGTCCGGTCAAAGTAATAGCCCTTGGATTCCTCCGGGGTCATGTTCAGGGGCTTGGGTTTCAGCACCAGACGGACGGATTCACCGGTGGCCCGGTTGTAGAAGGAGAAAGCCTGTTTGCCGGTCATGTGAAACAGCAGATTGCCCTTTCCGATGCTGCAGCCCAGCATCACCTGAATGGCATCCACGCCGCAGGCATCGTTTTCGGAAATGCACACCACCTGCTCATTGTCGGAAAAGCGGATGTTCAGCAGCTCCATGGCATACATGGCGGCAGCATAGCCGATCCGCAGACCGCCGCAGTGGTGACCGTGGAATTCCACACATTTTTTCCAAAGGTCCATACTCAGTTCAGCTCCGTTTCCACGACGCACGCATTCTTGATGCGTCCCACCAGATAATGCAGGCAATCCACAACTCTGGGACGGATGTCGCCGCCGATGAGGACATACATAATGTCGTCACCCATTTTCAGCTCACCTTCGTTGAGCCAGACCTTGATGTAATAGATGCCCTCCAGCTTGTAAGCGTCTTCAATGACAGCGTTCACCTTTTCGGCGTCATAGGAAAAGAGCATACCGGTGACTTCTTTGGTATTTTCCTCCCCGAAGCGCACCTTTGCTTTGGCAGTCTGCCGGACGGTGCCGTTGTGGGTCAGATACATACCGCACAGGGGTGCGGATTCATGGGCCTTGGCTTCTTTCAGCCATAAGTCAATAGATGGAACGGGTTTGGACATATGTCAGCCTCCTGTTGAGAGAAATTGGATGAAATAGCGGTGATAAATGTTTTCCACATCTGCCGTCTCGCCCTCCATATGGACGCGGATACGCTTGGCAGCCCAGACACCCATACCCTTGGGCTTCAGCTCCGTAAGGGTAATCCGGCAGGAGCCATATACAAAGCAGTTGCTGCTTTCTTCCATCACATCCTCCTGCTCCCGAAAAAATGTGCGGGCACGCTGGATGGATACGCTCCAGGTTTCCTCTTTGACCATTACAATCACCTTTAAACTATCATACACCAACTTGTATCAAAAAGATAGATGAAAAAGGATTGAAATTGACAAATTCCTGTGGTATACTGTCAGAGTAAATGAACCCCGCGATGCGAGGGGATACGGTGTTTTGTAAAGCTGGTGGACGAGCCTCTTTCCAAAAGCACAAAGGTTACGCAGTAACTGCGCCCTTTTGCTTCGGATGGGTTCGTTTTTTTATTACCAAATTTTGGAGGAACAAAAATGAAGAAGATCATTTCCCTGTTGCTGGTTCTGGTTATGATGCTGGGCCTGGTAGCCTGCGGCGCATCCAAGCCCGCTGAGACCGAAGCTCCCGCTACCGAAGCCCCTGTTGTGACGGAGGCTCCTGCAGTGGAAACCGAACCTGCTGAAACCGAGGCTGCTCTGGTCGTGGACACCTGCATCCTGATGGAAGCTGACAACGACATGCTGAACACCTACTCCGTCATCGCTGTCAATCCCGAGGCTCCCTTCGTTGACGCTGACGGCAATGCTGTTTCCGATGTTGCCATCAATACTGCCGGTGCGACCGCTCTGTATCAGTGGCTGCTTTCCCAGGAAGCTCTGGACATGGCCGGCGCTTACGGTGTTGCCGAGTACGGCTCCAACCTGTTCTACGTCAAGGAAGATGCTCCCGTTTACACCGGTGAGATCGCTGCTGCTACCGAAGAGACCAAGGTCATCCGCCTGTCCACCACCACTTCCGTTAACGACTCCGGCCTGCTGGCTAAGCTGCTGCCCGAGTTCGAAGCCAAGTATGGCTACACCGTCGAGGTTTACTCCGCCGGTACCGGCAAGTCCATCAACAACGCCAAGATGGGCAATGCTGACCTGATCCTGGTTCACTCCCCGAAGCAGGAAGAGGCTTTCATCAAGGCTGGTTTCGCCCGTGTGGTCGACGGCTTTGAGGCTGAGCGCATCAGCTTCCTGTACAACTACTACGTCCTGTGCGGTCCTTCCGCTGACCCCGCCGGTGTCAAGTCTGCTGCTTCCGTTAAGGATGCATTTGCAGCCATCGCTGCTGGCGAGTACACCTTCATCTCCCGTGGTGACAACTCCGGCACCCACACCAAGGAACTGGCTCTGTGGCCTGCTGAACTGGGTATCACCAAAGAAGCTGAGTCCTTTGCTGCTTACACCAAGTGGTACGTCTCTGCCAACACCGGCATGGGTGCATGCCTCGTGATGGCTGAGCAGATGGGAGCCTACATCCTGACCGATAAGGCTACCTTCCTGACCTTCCAGGCCAACGGCGGTAACATAGGCTAATCTGCTGCCAAACTGGCAATTGCAGATTGCTTTTCGAACTAAAATACATTACAATGATCCCGTGGGAACCATTTCCCACGGGATTTTCTAAGGCAACACCGCTTAGGTGGGAACTGCGGGCTTCGGCGGATCTTTTGTCCCAATCGTGCAGTATGAAAAATGGGAAATACATCCAGTATTCCCCCGTTTTCCATACTTTCGCTCGGGTCAAAACACTGGCCGAATCTCCTTGCCCCATTATGCGGTGCTGCCCTAAGCATCCCAAAAATCCCCGGTGCAGCTGCACCGGGGATTTTTTGACGTTCGGAGAAGCTCCCGCGCAAGTCGATTTTTGTCTGCGGCGCCGGGGAGGGTTCTATCTTCCGGTGAGCCGCTTGGCCAGGTGCAGGACCCGGGTGGCGTTTTGCTCCAGCTGGACCCGGGTCAGAACGCCGGAGCGCAGGGCGGCCAGGCACCGGTTGTAATCGCCCCGACAGCCGGGCATGAACAGGTCGCCGCCGGCAGCGGCCACCTTTCCCGCGTTGGGCATGGGGTATTTTTTGCTGTTGTACAGCATGGAACCGCCCACCACCCAGTCCGTCATCACGATGCCGCGGAAGCCGAATTCGCACCGCAGAATGTCCTGGGTCAGCTCCCGGCTTTCGGAGGTGTGGACACCGTTGATCAGATTGTAGGAGGTCATCACCGCGCAGGGCTGGCTTTCCCGGATGCACAGGCCGAAGCCCTTCAGGTAGATTTCCCGCAGAGCCCGCTGGGAAACGAGGCTGTTATTGTTGTAGCGGTTGTACTCCTGATTGTTGGCGGCGAAGTGCTTGATGGTTACGCCCCGGCCCGGATGCTTCTGCACCCCCCGGGTGATGGCGGCGGCCATGAGGCCGCTGACCAGGGGATCCTCGGAGAAGTATTCAAAATTCCGGCCGCACAGGATGCTCCGGTGGATGTTCAGGGCAGGAGCCAGCCACAGGTGGACACCGAAGCGCTCCATTTCGCTGCCCACAATATCGCCGCAGCTTTCGGCGTAGCTCACATTGAAGCTCTGGGCAATGGCGGTGCCGATGGGGATGGCGGTGGTATACTGGTGCTTTCGCTCCTTTCCCTTGGGGAGCTTTTTGGGCCGGCCCGCCAGCCATTGAACAGGCTTGGGCAGCAGATCCGCCATGGTGGGCAGCATGGCGCTGCCAAGGGTATGGGCGCCGGTTTCGTCTTCATAGTAGTCCGGGGAAAGGCGCAGTCCCGCGGGGCCGTCGGCCATGACCAGACTGGGAACATCCCGGAGGACCCGGGTGGTTTCACCGGCGGAACCGGCCACCCTGGAGCCGGAATCGCCTACAACGGAGGACCGTTCCTTCAGCCGGAACCCGCCGATGTTCAGGTACACCAGCTCTTCGTCGCTGAGGGCCTGGATGCGGCTGTCGGGCAGCGCCTTCCATTCATAGCTGACGGTTTCGGTGGACAGGGCGTCAGGGGAAATGTTGTATACCGGCAGCCCTTCGGCAGGGGCCCAGCCCTTTTCAGGCCTCCAGTCGGCAAAATCCGGCTGGCCCAGCTTGGCTTTTACCTGTCGGGTAATGACCTCCCGGGTCAGCCGCAGCAGAGCAATGGGCGGAGCGGAGCGGGAGCTGTCGCCGCAGCGCAGCACATAGTCTCCCTTTTCCAGCACATAGGCCTGCCGGCTTTCGTCAAAGCCTGCCAGATCCGCCATGCGGAATTGCAGCTCAATCCGGCAGCTGCCGCCGCAGGGCAGCTCCCCGGTTTTGGCAAAGGCGGCCAGAGCCTGATAGGGCTGATCCAGTCTTCCCCAGGGGCTGGTCACATACAGCTGAACAACCTGCTTGCCGGGGAAGGCGCCGGTGTTGCGGACCTCGGCGCTGACGGTGATCAGATCGCCGGCAACGGAAACCGACTTGGCTTCCACGGTAAAATCCGTATAGCCCAAACCGAAGCCGAAGGGGAAGACGGGTGCGATACCGGCGCTGTCAAAATAGCGGTAGCCCACATAGATGCCTTCGCCGTAGCGGGTTTCTTCTTTTTGGCCGAACTGGGCCGCGGGGCAGACAGAATCCGGCCTTGCCCAGGTGGTGGCCAGCTTTCCGGAGGGATAGGCGGTGCCCAGAAGGATGTCGGCAAGGATGGCGCCGGTCTCCACCCCCAGCTGGCCCAGAAGAAGAATGTCTTCCGTTTCCGCGAGGATGGGGGTCAGGTCCACGGGGCCGCCTACGTTGAGCACCAGAAGAAACACGGGATACAGCTTCTGCAGTGCCAGAATGTCCCGGATCTCACTTTCGGTCAGAAGCACGTCCCCGGGGAGGACCTTCCGGTCGCTGCCCTCACCGGAGGAACGGGAGAGCACATACACGGCGGTGTTGCACCGCTTTTCCAGGGGAATCTGATATTCGGGGGACCGCATGGCGGCGCCCATGCCCTGAACCAGTACGCTGGTGTGGGCTTTCCAGGCGGCGCGGCGGAGTTCCTTCAGAAAATCCCGGTAGGCCTTTTCGTGCAGTTCGTCATACCGGTCCAGCCAGTCCTTGGTGGTGACGCGGAATCCGGCCTGCTCCAGACCCTGCTCCACGGTGGTGAAGAACCGGGAGTTCACCTCCCCGGAGCCGGTGCCGCCCTTGACGGTATGCCGGGCGCCGCTGCCGTAGAGGGCCACTTCGCCCGCACCAGGCAGAGGCAGCTTGCCGCTGCGCTTCAGGAACAGGGTGCATTCGGCATTGCTTTGCCGCAGCTGGGCCAGATGCCGTACTTCGTAGTCTTCCATCCGGATGTTCATGGTGGTTCCTCCTTCCATGCGGGCAAGGCCCAGGGCAGAATTGTCAGGCATTGTCCACCTTCCGGCGGCGCAGGAACAGATCCAGCAGACAGAACAGGGTCAGCGCCGCGCAGAGGGGTGCCACAATGGTCAGAATGTAGACAAGGATGTTGGGGTTGGCCAGGGCCCGGCCCAGAATGGCGTCTTCGGTTACGGCTCCATAGAACCGGGAGTCCAGAGAGCCCTTCCGGAAGTCGCCCAGAACATAGTATTCGTCCGCTCCCAGGGTCAGGCTGTTCTGCCCTTCAGGGAGGTAGGTGCCCTCCGGGCCGTCTTCGGCAAGATAGGGCTCTTCCAGAACCTGACCGTTTACGGCAACGGTGCCGTCTTCCAGAATGGTTACCGTTTCGCCCGGCAGACCGATCACCCGGCGCAGGGAGGTCTGGGTTTCCCGGTCGCCCAGCTGGTTTTCCCGGGCCCGGAAGCAGACAATATCAAACCGGTCCGCGGAAGATGCCCGGGTGCACAGCAGAAAATCGCTGTTCCGGTAGGTGGGCTCCATGCTGTTGCCCTGTACTCTGGAGAAGAGGAAGGAACGGTAGAACAGGACCAGGGCGATGACGAGAACCAGGGCGAACACCACATCCAGAAGAAGGACTGCGGTGCCGGAGAGCGCGGCTTTTTTGGGGGCGCCGGAGGGGTTGTTGCGTTTCATATCGTTTACCTCTTTCGTGGATTACAGACGGACTTGCAGGGCCTTTGACCGGAAAAGGAAGGCGGTCAGAAGGAAAATCCCCAGGGTGGCGGCGCCGTACAGCCCGATGGCTGCCGGACCGGGAAGGACGGGAAGGATCTTTTTGAGAGCCAGTACGGCAAGAATGCTTACGGACATAATCAGGTTGCTCAGCAGGTACTGTCCGAGAAAGCCCCGGAATTCCGGGAACAGGCCGTAGTATTTTTTCATTTTGCCCAGAATCATGGCAAGGGACAGAAGCCCTGCCAGCACGGTGCCCAGGATGATGCCGTATAGCCCCAGGAACTGAACCAGCACCAGACTGAATACCAGGTTGGCGCAGCTGACCACAATGCTGTTGCGGAAGGTGGCTTTGGTATTGCCCTTGCCGAAAAAGTAGCGGTAGACAAGATCCCGGATGATGTTGTTTTCCTGGCCCAGCAGGTAGATACAGCTGCCGATATAGACCATTCTGGAGGCGTCCCTGCTGAATTTTCCGTGGAGGAACAGCAGATCGATGCCCTCCTGTCCTACGGCAAAAAAGCCGGCAATCAGCAGACATACCGCCAGCTGGAAGAGTGTGCTGTAGTCCCACAGGGCCTTTTGACCGGCACGTTCATCCCGGTCCTCCATCCGGGCCACGATTTTGGGAAAGGCGTAAACCGTCAGGTTGCCGATGATGATGGTATTCACCAGACTCACCACCATATTGGCATAGCTCAGAACGGTGAGCCGGCCTTCCCCCAGGGAGGCGGCGATGAGGGAATCCACCAGAGCGTGGATCCGGTATACGCCGGTGGAGAACACACAGGGCAGGAAAACCGCCAGCAGCTGCCGGAAGCCCGGGGAGCGGAACCGGAAAGCGGGCCGGTAGCGAAAGCCGCATTTGATGGCGATGCCCACATCCAGCACCAGATTGATCAGCGCCGCCAGGGACAGGAACCACAGGTATCTGGGAATGGTCAGGTTTTTGTCCAGCAGAATGAGCACCACCGCCAGACAGTTGCAGCCCAGCAGGATGAGCTTGGGGGTGTTGTAGCGGTTGGCGCACTGGTAGTAGGCGGTGGTCACCGCCAGAATGCCGGTGACGCCCTGGATGATGATGGTGTAGAGCATCACATCCGCGGCGGCCTGACGGAAGGCGGCGTCCCGGTTGGACAGCAGACCGATGAGGGGCTCCCGGAACAGGTAGATCAGGCCCGTTCCGCCGAATACCAGCAGATACAAAAAGGTGAGAAAACTGTCGGTCACTTCTCCGGGCCGTTTCTGCACATAGGCGGGGATAACCACCGCCGTAATGCCGGAGGACAGGAAAGAGAAGAGAAACAGGATGATGTTGTTGGAGAAATTGTAGGCGTCCATTTCCATGGAAGCGCCGAAGGCGGAGGCGGTTACCGTGGACTTGAGCAGCGCCACGCACTGGGTAGCCACGGACAGCACCAGCATCAGCGCGAGATGCCCGGATTCTCCATTCAGCAGTGTTTTTCGTTTCAAGCCATTACCTCGGATTCTGTGATTGGGACGGATACAGGATACAATCCCACGCATATCCCATTATACCATAATCCGGCCAGAACGCAAGAGAGAAACCGCCGGACCCGGCAGGGCCGCCGGCATGAAAAAATGTGGTTTTTGAAAAAATCATGGTTGAAATCCAGGCCTGTGCGTGATATGATATGTTTGTATCGATATGGGCGGGGTGCGCCCTTTGGATACCCGAATCCGGCGGTCGGGAAAGCCGGTCTGCCGGTTTTATCAACCTGGGGGCTTGTCCACCAGGCCGACAAAGGAGTAAAGCTTATGGCAAATCCTCATACCATTGCCGTTGCCGGCAAAGGCGGCGTCGGCAAGACCACGACCTGCGGTATGATCATTGAGTATCTGTGCAAGCAGAAGAAGGGCCCCGTCCTGGTTGTGGACGCGGATGCCAACAGTAACCTCAACGAGGTTCTGGGCGTAAAGGCCGACATCACCCTGGGCCAGATCCGGGAAGAGATGGCCCATGCCGAACAGACCGGCTCCATTCCCGCGGGAATGACCAAGGCAGATTATGCCGAAATGCAGTTTAACAACGCCCTGATCGAGGAAGACGACTTCGATATGCTGATCATGGGCCGTACCCAGGGCAAGGGCTGCTATTGTTATGTAAACGGTGTGCTGAAGACCCAGGTGGACAAGTACGCCAGGAATTATTCCTATCTGGTCATGGACAACGAGGCGGGGCTGGAGCACGTTGCCAGAGGAACCCTGCCCCACGTGGATACCATGCTGCTCATTTCCGACTGCTCCCGCCGGGGCATTCAGGCGGTGGCAAGAATCGCGGAAATGATCGATGAGATGGGTCTGAATCCCGGCACCATGGGCCTCATTGTGAACCGGGCCCCCGGCGGTGTGCTGGAACCCGGCGTCCGGGAGGAGATTGACCGCCATGGCCTCAAATTGCTGGGCGTGCTGCCCCAGGACGACGGCGTTTACCGCTGCGACTGCAACGGCGAGCCCTCCGCGCTGCTTCCCGAAACCTCTCCCATGAAGCAGGCCCTGTACGGCATCATGCGGGATCTGAAGCTGTAAAAAAGGATTCTGACTATCTTAACGTAGCAGCGCGAAAAATAGGAATTTGTAGGGGTGTCTGCGCCGAAGGCGCCTTGCCTCTCCCCATGGGAGAGGTGCCCCCCCTATGGGGGGCGGAGAGGGCCCTCTCAGTCACGGCTAACGCCGTGCCAGCTCCCCCAAAGGGGGAGCCAAGGGTGCTACGCACCAGCCCGTCAACTCCCAATTTCTCCACCTGCTTCTCACAGCCCATCATCACAAACCGGATAATCGAAGCAAGCCTTTGCTTCTTCTATCAATACACATTCAAACAAGGGGGATATTGAAATGTCTTTCGAACCTAAGAAGCAGCCCTACAGCGGCAAGATCAATGCCGTGACCCTGGGCACCGGCGACAAGGCAATTGTCATCGGCGGCCAGAACGTGCTGCCCTTCTACACCTTCGATGCGCCCATCGAGAACGCACCGAAGATCGGTATCGAAATCTCCGACCTGGCCGGCGAGTGGACTGCGCCTGCTCTGAAGGAGTTCTATGCCGGCTGCACCACCATGGTGGATTACGCCAAGAAGGCAGAGACCATGGAAGGCGCTGATTTCCTGTGCCTGCACTTTGAGTCTGCCGATCCCAACGGCGCCAACCGCTCCGTGGCGGACTGCGTTGCCGATGCCAAGGCCGTCGCCGAGGCTGTCTCCATGCCCATCGTCATCATGGGCTGCAAGAACATTGAGAAGGACGGCGAGCTGTTCAGCAAGATCGCCGAGGCCCTGCAGGGCAAGAACATCCTGGTTCTGTCCGCCCGCAGCGAGGACTACAAGACCGTCGGCGCTTCCGTTGCTCTGGCTTACGGCCAGAAGGTGGGCGCTGAGACCGCTGACGACATCAACCTGGCAAAGCAGCTGAACATCATGCTGAAGGGCCTGACGGTTTCTCCCGCTTCCATCGTGATGAACGTTGGTACCGCTGCCGTTGGCTACGGCTACGAGTATGTGGCCTCCACTCTGGACCGGGTTCGCCTGGCCGCTCTGGCTCAGTCCGATGCCGACCTGCAGATGCCTATCATCGCTCCCGTATCTCCCGACACCTGGGGCGTGAAGGAATCCACTGCTTCCGAAGAAGATGAACCCACCTGGGGCAGCCAGGAAGAGCGGGCAATCGGCATGGAAGTTGCCACTGCCGCTGCTGACCTGACCGGTGGCGCCGATGCCGTGATTATGCGTCATCCCGCCGCGGTTGCTACCATCAAGAAGTTCATCAACGAGCTTATGTAAGCGGAAGGAGGATACATATCATGGCTTTGAAAGGTCTGGACATTTTTAAGCTGTCTCCTAAGAAGAACTGTAAGGAGTGCGGCAGCCCCACCTGTATGGCATTCTGCATGAAGGTGGCACAGGGCGCCATCGCAATCGATAAGTGCCCCTACTTCTCTGACGATGCAAAGGCAATGCTGAACGAGCAGACTGCGCCCCCCATGAAGACCATTACCTTCGGTAAGGATCACAAGCTGGGCGGCGAGACCGTGCTGTTCCGTCACGAGAAGACTCTGGTAAACAAGAACCTGTTCGCCGTTCCCGTGTGCACCTGCATGGACGATGCCGCCGTGGACGCCAAGCTGGCTGAAATGGCCAAGGTTGACTACGAGCGTATCGGCGAGCGTATGTACGTGGAGACCATCTTTGTCCGCAACGCCGGCAACGATGCCGCTGCCTACACCAAGCTGGTGGAGAAGGCTGCCGCTACCGGCCGGGATCTGATCCTGGAGTGCTGGGATGTGGACTGCGCCAAGGCCGCTCTGGCTGTCTGCAAGGACGGCAAGCCCATCCTGGACGGCGCTACCCCCGACAACTGGGAGGCAATGAACCAGGTCGCCAAGGACGCCGGTGTGGTTCTGGGCGTTTGGGCCGAGAACATCTCCGACCTGTACGACACCGTAAAGAAGCTGGAAGCCGCCGGCAACAAGAACCTGGTTCTGGATGTCACCGGCAAGACCGCCAAGGAGACCCTGGCCAACGCCGTTCTGGTCCGCCGCACCGCCCTGAAGGACGGCGACCGCAGCTTCGGTTATCCCTCCATCGTGAACATTGCCAAGCTGGCCAAGGGTGACAAGCACATGCAGACCGCTCTGGCTGCCATGTTCACCGAGAAGTACGCCTCCGTCATCGTTATGGAGAGCATGGACTACGCCCAGGCCCTGCCTCTGTACGGCCTGCGCCAGAACATCTTCACCGATCCTCAGAAGCCCATGAAGGTGGAGTCCAAGATCTATCC
>JAXEMQ010000117.1:0-7768 GCA_034099845.1 Faecousia sp. | reverse complement strand
ATGTTCACCTTTGTCCGGGAGCCTCTGGGGCGGTAAGAGCCGTCCGCATTGGCGTCCGGGATGATGTGAATATCCATATTGGGCGCCATGGCAATGAGCTTTTCCGTCAGGGTGGGCTTTCCCCAGAGGTGCTTCCGGGTTGCCGCGCTTCTGCCTATGACAATTTTGGTTACCCCGGACAGCCGGGCATATTCCGCAATCTGGTAGGAAACATCGTCCCCCACCACGGTTTCCACCACGGCGCCCAGGCTCCTGGCCAGCGCCACGTTTTCCCGGAGTCTGTCCCGGTCGGACCGGGAAGCCCGCTCATGGCTGGGGGTCTGGACAAACAGGGCTGTAAACCTGCAGTGAAACGCACGGGCCATTGTGGCGGCGGTGCGAATAATTTTCGCGTTGGAGGGTGCCGAAGAAAGGCACGCCAGAATATGTTCCCTTGGCTGCTCCACCATGGCCGCCTCCCTCTGTTTTTGTACCATTATAGCACACCGCTTTCGCAATTGCCACAGGCCTGCCACAGATATTCCGCCAATTCCCCCGCCTTTCGGCTTCTGTTCCAGATAAGCTGCCTGCTCCTGCCCTCCGGAAAGGTCAGTGTCAGGCAGTTAAGGCCGCCCGGTACATCCGTTTCCGGGCAGAGACCCACGTCGGCTCTTTTTTCCCGCACCGCGCACATGGCCTCCGGATCAATATGCAGAACCGGGTCCACATTGGGGTGCTCCGCGCAGAACCCTTCCAGAAGCCCCACCATGCCGGCTTCCGTATCGGGATCCGACAGGGCCACGGAAAGGACAATCCGCTCCTCTCCGGGCTGCCGCGTATCCAGGAATCCGTCCAGCCTTCCCAGGCACCGGAACAGATAGAGCTGCCCCAGCGCAAAGGAGAGCACTGCCAGAACAATCCACATATCCATTCCTCCTTTCCGGGTTTCCATTTCCTTTGGCTTCGCCAATGATTCCCGGCTTTTGCCGGTGATTCCGGGCTGCCTTAGGGCAGCACCGCATAATGGGGCAAGGAGATTCGGCAAGAGATTTTGACCCAAGCGAAAGTATGGAAAACGGGGGAATACTGGATGTATTTCCCATTTTTCATACTGCACGATTGGGGCAAAAGATCCGCCGAAGCCCGCTGTCCTCATTGTGCGGTGTTGCCCTTGTGTCAGTATACCATAATCGGCAGCCCAACCGCAATGGGCAACCGAATATTTTTCGCCGAAATTTCCGGAAAAATGGGCATACTACAGTCAGACCCAGGAGGAAGGAGGAACCGTTATGAGCGCAAAAGCATGGGCTATCTCTGCCGGGCTGGGCGCTGCCGCCGGAATGGTGGCGGTGCTGATGATGCCCCGGAACAATCCTACCCGGCGGCTGGCAGCGAAAGCAGCCAACAAAATGGAGGATGTGGCCTGGAAGGTATCGGACAGCCTGACAGACAAGTTCTCTGACCTGTAAAAAATCCCCCGGCTAAGCCGGGGGAACTATGTGTGTTAGCCAATGCCCACGTAATCCATGGAGATCCAGCCGTTCTTGGTGCAGCCCCAGGTCTTTTCGTCGATGGTGAACTGGGCCTGAATCTCAACGGTGTCGCCTTCCTTGACGGAGCCAATCACGGCATACTTGGTGCCCGGGCCCTGACGGAGGTTTACGGCACTGCCGGTAACCGTGCCGGTGCCGCCGTTGTCACCCTTTTCGCCGTCCATGTACACATAGGTAAGGCAGATCCAGCCGTCCTTGGTGCGGCCCCAGGTTGCGCCGTCCACGTCCTTCTTCTCCGTGATTTCCACACGGGTCAGGTAGCTGTAGGCGCCGACGGAACCGTTGTTTGTGCCTGCGCCGGAACGGACATTCAGGGTCTTGGTATTGACCAGACCTCTGGCGATCACCTTGGCGTTGGTGTCCGTGGTGGTGGTATTGTTGCTGGTGGTATTGTTGTTGGCGACGGTGCCGTTCAGCGTAACGTAGGTCATGCTGATCCAGCCCCTGTTGGTGCGGCCCCAGCCATTCTTGGTCTCCAGAATGGTTACCTTGTCGCCCTTCTTGTAGCCGCCCACAACCTTGCCATTGATATCGGCGCTGTCGCGGATGTTCAGAGTGGTGGCGTTGATCACGGCATTGCCGGTGGTGTTGGTTGTGGTATTGTTGTTATTGTTGTTATTGTTGGCAGGAGGCGCGGTGGTCTCCGTGGTGGGATCCGGCACAGCGGGAGTGCCTGCCGGGGTGCTGGTGGAGCCGCCCACGGTAACACCGGTCATATCCAGGTACTGGGTATCCACCCAGCCCTTCAGGGGGATGTAAGCCCACTGGGTTCCGTTGTTGGTTTCCACACGGTTTACGTCCACCTGGTCCCCGGCATTCAGCTGGCTCAGGATATTGCTGTCATTGGTGGGAGCGGAACGGACCCCTGCCTTCTCCTTGACGGTCGCCACATTCTTCCTGGGCGCCTCGGTGGTTTCGGTGGGAGCGGTGGTGGTTTCTGTGGTGGGAGCCTCGGTTCCCTCGGTGGTGGGCTCAACCAGATTGGGGCCGCCGGTGGGTTCCGTAGAAGGAGCCGGATCCTTTTTAAAGCAGCCGGTGAACATCGTTCCAAACAAAACCGCAGCAGCGGTCAGGCTGATGATACGGGTCATATTGAAGGGTTTATTCATTATGTTCCCTCCCTTTCTTGTTTTTTCACGCTCATTATACCCTGTTTCAGGGGAGGTTGTCAATAGGATAAGAATTATTTAATAAATCCAATACCTGCCATTTTTGGTCAGTTTCCCCAATTTTCTCCCGGATTCTCACCGGTTGACACCACTGATACAACAAATTTTCCCCATCTTTTTCTTAAGAAAGGTTTTCCCGGATGATCCCGGTTGGGCCTTGACATTGGGGCAGTAAAAATGGTAAAATAGCCTGGAAAATCCGCATGGATCGGGAAGAAACCCGCACCCCTTTCCCCCAGAGAATTCCGGCCGCTGGCTGAAAGCCGGATGGGAACGGGCGGGCCTGTGCACCCGGGAGCGGACAACTGCATATAAGCAATAAATGAGAGTGGAACCGCGGTTTACCCGCCTCTTGTATCCTGCACGGCAGGCTATAGGAGGCGTTTTTTCTTTGCGGCCACCATAGGAGGAAACGCGTATGTACCTTTACAATTCCCTTTCCCACAAGAAGGAGCTGTTCGTTCCCAGAGATCCCCAGCTGGTCCGGATGTATACCTGCGGCCCTACGGTATACCACTATGCCCACATCGGCAACCTGCGCACCTACATCATGGAGGATGTGCTGGAGAAGAGCCTGCGCTACCTTGGCTACCCCGTAAAGCGGGTGATGAACATCACCGATGTGGGCCACCTGTCTTCCGATGCCGACACCGGTGAAGACAAGATGCTCAAGGGCGCCGCCCGGGAGCACAAGACCGTGATGCAGGTGGCAGAGTTCTACACCAACGCCTTCTTTGCCGACTGCGACAAGCTGAACATCAAGCGTCCCGACGCGGTGGAGCCCGCCACAAACTGCATTGACGAATATATTCATATGATTGAAACCCTGCTGGAAAAGGGGTATGCCTACCTGGCCGGGGGCAACGTGTATTTCGACACCTCCAGACTGGACAAATACTATGTCTTCAACGACCACGACGAGGAAGACCTGGCCGTGGGCGTCCGGGAGGGCGTGGAGGAGGACACCAACAAGCGCAACAAAAACGACTTTGTGCTCTGGTTTACCAAGAGCAAGTTCGAGGATCAGGCCCTCAAGTGGGAATCCCCCTGGGGCGTGGGCTATCCCGGCTGGCACATTGAATGCTCCTGCATCTCCATGAAGCATCTGGGCGAATACCTGGATATTCACGCAGGCGGCATCGACAACGCCTTCCCCCACCACACCAACGAGATTGCCCAGTCCGAAAGCTACCTGGGCCACCCCTGGTGCAATTACTGGTTCCATGTGCACCACCTGAATACGGACAGCGGCAAAATGAGCAAATCCAAGGGGGAATTCCTGACCGTTTCCCTGCTGGAAAGCAAGGG
The DNA here is from genome assembly GCA_034099845.1 of Faecousia sp. Classification (GTDB taxonomy): domain Bacteria; phylum Bacillota; class Clostridia; order Oscillospirales; family Oscillospiraceae; genus Faecousia. The sequence continues at coordinate 3,759 of JAXEMQ010000117.1, read as the reverse complement.
CTACGACCCCATGGCCTACCGCTATTTCTGCCTGCAAAGCCACTACCGCCGGAATCTGGTCTTCTCCTGGGAGAATCTGGACAACGCCGCCGGTGCCTACGACAAGCTGATTGCCAAGATCGCCGCCCTGAAGGATGAGGGCCAGGTGGATATGGCGGCTTTCGGGCAGCTGAAGGAGAAGTTTGTGGGCGCTCTGAACGGAGACCTCAACACCTCTCTGGCGGTCACCGCCCTGTACGATGTGCTGAAGGCCAAGACAAACGACGCCACCAAGCTGTATGCCCTGAAGGACTTTGACCAGGTGCTGTCCCTGAACCTGCTGGCCGCCGCCCAGGCCCTGCAGAAGAAGCAGGCGGAGGAAGCCGCGGCCAGCGCCGATCCCGAAATCGACGCTTTGGTTGCCGCCCGGACGGAAGCCAAGAAGGCGAAGAATTTTGGGGAGGCGGACCGGATCCGGGACCGGCTGAAGGAAATGGGTGTGGAAATCATCGATACCCCCCAGGGCGCAAAGTGGAGAAAAGTATGAAACTGATGATCCTGGACGGCAACAGCGTCATCAACCGGGCCTACTTTGGGGTCAAGCCCCTGACCACCCGGGATGGGCTCTTCACCCATGCCATATATGGATTTCTGAACATTCTGGAGCGGATGGAGAAGGAGGAGAAGCCGGACGCGGTCTGTGTGGCCTTCGACCTCCACGGCCCCACCTTCCGCCATAAGCGCTATGAGGGCTACAAGGCCACCCGCCACGGCATGCCGGAGGAGCTGGCCCAGCAGATGCCCGTTATGAAGCAGGTGCTCACCGCCATGAACATCCCCATCTATGCCTGTGAAGGGTGGGAAGCGGATGATGTCATCGGCACCGTGGGCAGAATCTGCTCCGGAAGCGGCTGGGAGTGCGTCATTGTCACCGGTGACCGGGACAGCCTGCAGCTCATTGACGAAAACGTCCATGTGAAGCTGGTAATCTCCAGGCCCGGTCAGACCGGCGCCACCCTCTATGACCAGGAGAAATTCCGGGAGGAATACGGCTTTGAACCCAGACGCCTCATCGACCTGAAGGCCCTGATGGGCGATCCCTCCGACAATATCCCCGGGGTGGCCGGTGTGGGGCAAAAAACCGCCACGGACCTTTTGCTGAAATTCGGCACCCTGGACGGGGTATACCAAAACCTTTCCGACAGCTCCATCCGGCCCAAGCTCCGGGAGAAGCTGGAAAACGGGAAAGAAAGCGCCTACCTTTCTTACGAGCTGGCCACCATTGTCCCCGAGGCCCCCATCGACTTCGCCCCCATGGACGCTTTGAAAAAGCCCTACAACAAGCCCGCCCTCTACGACCTGTTCCAGAAGCTGGAATTTGTCAGGCTCATTGACCGCTACGGGCTCCGCGGCGCCGGGGCCCAGCGGCAGGCGGCTTCCGAGGTATCCTTTGTCCGGCTTCCGAAAATGGATACGCTGCCCCAAGCCCTTGGGCAGTGCGCCCTGTATCTGGCCGGTGACGGCAGTCTGGGCTTTGCCTGGGAAAGTGGTGTCTGCGTGCTGACGCCTATGGAAGCGCAAATGACCGCCCTGCCCAAGCCGGAGGGACTGATCCTTCACGATGCCCGGGCATCCCTGCACCGGCTGGAAGAGCTGGGGCTTTCCGAAGTCCCCGTTCTGTTTGATACGGCCCTGGCCGCCTACGACCTGAATCCCTCCCAGTCCGAATACCCCCTTTCCAAGCTGGCAACCACCTTCCTGGGCCAGTCTGTGGAGGACGAGGATCCCCTGCTCTGCGCCCAGGCCATGTGGAACCTGTACCCGGTGCTCACCCGGGAGCTGGAAAAGGACGGCATGACCGACCTCTACCGGGAGATTGAACTGCCCCTGTGCCGGGTGCTCTACCGGATGGAGTGCCGGGGCATTGCCATTGACCGGGCCCAGCTCACCGCCTTCGGCGCCATGCTGAAGGCCCGGATCGCGGACTGCGAAAACCTGATTTTTGGCTACTCCGGGGGCCCCTTCAACATCCATTCCACCAAGCAGCTGGGGGAAGTCCTTTTTGAAAAACTGGGCCTGCCCCCGCTGAAGAAAACCAAAACCGGCTACTCCACCAACGCGGACGTACTGGAAAAGCTGAAGGACAAGCACCCCATCATCCCCGCCATTATGGACTACCGGATGCTCACCAAGCTCTCCTCCACCTATGCCGAGGGCCTGATGAAGGAAATCCGTGAGGATGGGCGCATCCACACCACCTTCCAGAATCTGGTCACCGCCACCGGGCGGCTGAGCTCCACGGAGCCCAACCTGCAAAACATCCCGGTGCGCACGGATCTGGGCGCGGAAATCCGGAAGATGTTCGTGCCCCAGGAAGGCTGTGTGCTGGTGGACGCGGACTACAGCCAGATTGAGCTGCGGGTTCTTGCCCACATTGCCGACGACCAGGCCATGCAGAAGGCATTCTGTGACGGGCTGGACATCCACACTGCCACCGCCAGTCAGGTTTTCGGCGTTCCCGCGGAAAGCGTCACGCCCCTGCAGCGGCGAAATGCCAAAGCGGTCAACTTCGGCATTGTCTACGGCATTTCCGAGTTTTCCCTGGCCGGAGACATCGGCGTCAGCCGGTATGAGGCCAAGGAATATATTGACAGCTACCTTGCCAACTATCATGGCGTCCGGGATTATATGAAAAACATTGTGATCTCCGCCCGGGAAAAGGGCTACACCCAGACCCTGTACGGCAGACGCCGGTATATCCCGGAGCTTTCCAGCACCAACTTCAACATCCGCCAGGGGGCGGAACGGATCGCGCTGAATACTCCCATCCAGGGCACTGCCGCGGACCTCATCAAGCTGGCAATGGTGCGGGTGGAGAAGGCCCTGAACGAGGCCTTCCCCCAGGCCCGGCTCCTGCTGCAGGTCCATGACGAGCTGATTGTGGAATGCCCGGAGGACCAGGCCCCGGCGGTCGCGGCACTGGTCAGCCGGGAGATGGAGCAGGCTGCCCGGCTGAAGGTGCCCCTGATTGCGGAAGCAAAATACGGAAAGAGCTGGTACGCGGCAAAATGATTGAGTATTTCCCCATGAACGAATCCCATGTTGCCTCCGTCGCCCAGCTGGAAAAGCTGTGCTTTTCCGACCCCTGGAGCGAACGAAGTATCTTATCCGAGCTCACAAATCCCCTGTCCTGCTGGCTGGTTGCCATGGATGGAGATCAGCTTGCCGGTTATGTGGGCTCCCAGACGGTACTGGGAGAATCCGACATGATGAACATCGCCGTCTCCCCGGACTACCGGCGCAGGGGCATTGCCCAGGGACTCGTGGAAGCCCTGGTGGCCTCCCTGAAAGCCCTTGACAGTCACTGCCTGACCCTGGAGGTCCGGGACTCCAACGAGCCGGCCAAAGCCCTGTATGAAAAGCTGGGCTTTTCCCAGGTAGGGCTGCGCAAGGGCTACTATCGGAATCCAAAGGAAGACGCCCGGATCCTTCGAAAGGAGTGGACACTATGAATATTCTGGCTGTGGAATCCTCCTGTGATGAAACCGCCGTGGCCATCGTCCGGGACGGCCGGCAGGTGCTGACGGACTGTATTGCCTCCCAGGTGGATCTGCACCGGCTCTACGGAGGGGTTGTGCCGGAGATTGCCTCCCGGAAGCACATTGAGGCCATTTACGCTCTGGCAGACCAGGCACTCATGGAAACCGGACTGACACGGAATGAGATTGATGCCGTGGCGGTGACCTATGCCCCGGGTCTCATCGGCGCCGTGCTGGTGGG
>JAXEMQ010000103.1:0-2363 GCA_034099845.1 Faecousia sp. | reverse complement strand
AGCATCATGCAGGGATTCCTGTCCAACCGGAATATCGCATTCCACACCGATCTGGCCATCCCGGAGAAGCCCTGTGTACTGGCCGATGCCGTGCGTATCCGGGAAGTGCTGGTGAATATCCTGGGCAATGCGGTGAAATTCACGGAGGACGGCGGTACCATCGCCTTTGAAGCCAGCTACCATCCCGGTGCAGATGACCGGCACATCATGGTACGCTACCGGATTGTGGATACGGGCGTGGGCATGCGCGAGGAGTTTGTGGAGCATATCTTCGATGAGTTTTCTCAGGAGGATAACGGCGCACGGACACAGTACAAGGGCACCGGTCTGGGCATGGCGATCACCAAGCGGTATGTGGACCTGATGGGCGGCACCATTTCTGTGGAGAGCAAAAAAGGTGAGGGCTCTGCCTTCACCGTTGAGATTCCCCTGGAGCTTACCGATGAAAGCAATGTTCAGACACAGGGGCTTCCTGCCGCAAAGGTGAACCTGATAGGCGCGAAGATCCTGATGGCAGAGGACAATGATCTGAATGCGGAAATCGCAATGGTGCAGCTGGAGGAACTGGGAATTCAGGTCACCAGAGCCGCCGACGGCAAAGAGGCTTTGAAAATCTTCGCATCAAACCAGCCGGGTACCTTTGACATCATTTTTATGGATATTATGATGCCGAAAATGAACGGCTATGAGGCTACAAAGGCCATCCGTGCCCTGCAGAACCGCCCGGATGCCCGGACGATTCCCATTATCGCTATGACGGCCAACGCTTTCGCAGAGGATGTGCAGGCATCTTTGGACGCGGGTATGAACGATCATCTGTCCAAGCCCATTGTAATGGAGGAAGTAATTAAGACCATTGCCAGAAATATCCGGCAGTAGTCACTGATCTTCCCTATCGGTTCTTTCTGCTGTAAAAAGGGGCTGTCTCACTCACGCAGTGAGGCAGCCCCATTATGTATTTCTGGAATATTACCTGACGGTTTTTTCCCGCCACTTCTGGTTGGCGCTGGCGGTGAATTGATTTCGCAGCGTTATGGAGCCGTCGTCATTGAGGACGAACCAAAGCATATCGGAATCTATGGGCCGCAGACCGCCCTTGGCCTTGGTTTCCAGTACCTGCTTGGCGATGGCATAGGTATCATCGGAGTAGGACGCGGCGGAATCATAACCCTGCCACTGGTTCGGGCGGGCGATCTCATCCATCAGACTCTGACCGTAGCCGTTGGCCCGGTCCTCGGAACGGTTGATGGCCACCCACATAATCACGGTTTTCACATTTTCGGACCGGCCCGAACCCACGCTTTCCGCCAGTCTGGCCAGGGCCACAGCATCCGGATTCAGCACTTCCTGAGTCGGCGCGGTGACCTCCTCCGGCAGAGTATCCATAATGGTGGGCTCCGGAATGGTTTCCACAGGCTTTTCCGCCGGCTTTCTTCCGGAAAGAAGCGCCAGCACCAGCAACAGCAGAATCAGCGGGGACCACAGCCGAATGTCATAATACCACCGCACATCCTGGCCCAGATGGGTCAGAAAAGCCGGGAGGCGAAGGGTCTTCTTTTTCGGGCGTCTTCTTCTGGGATTCTCGGCCCGGGGCGCCGTTCTGACTTCCGCATTGGGGTCCACCCGGGGTTCTTCCCTGGGCTCCGTTTTTTCTACTGTTTCGGGCTTTGCGGCAGGCTCCATGCCAGGCTCTGCCTGGAGCGCTGCTTTGGATTCTTCATTCATAATCGGATCCACAAAATCATCTCCTTCTTATAATGCCGCAAGGTTCCAAATATCGGCGTATTCCACCGTAATTCATATTATGACAACAGCCGGGAAAAACCCGTCGGATTCTCTGGAAGTAAGAGATTTTTTCTTTCCGGAATATGATAACATATTTCTCTAAAAAAGTCAATTTTTACCGCATTTTTCTTTTTTATGTTAACATTTTGCAGAATTATGTAAATGAAGAAGCCGCAAAAACGATATACCGGTGTATCGAACGGAATGATACACCGGTAAAGGGTTTCATTTTGGGGGTGCCGTCTCCCGGCCGGCGGGTTCCTGATTTAAAAAACCGACTCAGGGCCCTCCGCGCCGCCGATGGCCGCAACGGAGGTGTTTGTGGCCCTGTCAAATTCAGCCAGGATTGTTTCGGCAACTGTTTGACGGTCCAGGAATACGACGGATTCTCTCAGGGTATAGGCATCGTCCCTGAGTATGTTGATTTGCAGGCAGACGTCGATAAAGTTCCCCTCGGCGTCAAAATCAAAGGTGGCGGCGTAAGCATTGGCCGCATCCGGCGTATCCTCGAAGGGGGCATTCACCTGGAACAGATAGCGGGTATTCTCCCCATCCGCAAGCTTATCCACATAGGTCAC
>JAXEMQ010000102.1:0-3140 GCA_034099845.1 Faecousia sp. | reverse complement strand
GGGGGACTGTACCCGTCTGGCGTCAGAGGCGGCAAAAAGCGGGGAGGAATACCGCATTTATGCCTGCGGCGGCGACGGCACCCTGAACGAGGTGGCCGCCGGTGCGTCGGGTTATCCCAATGCCGCGGTGACGGTATTCGCCGGGGGCAGCGGCAATGATTTTGTGCGGCTGTTTTCCGAGCCCCAGGCCTTCCGGGATCTTCACCGGCTGCTGGATGCCCAGGAGCGGGAGCTGGACCTGATCCGATGCAACGACAGCCTGTCCGTGAACATCTGCTCCGTGGGTCTGGATGCCCGCATCGGCACCGATGTGGCAAGCTACAAGCGGATTCCTTTGCTGCAGGGCTTCTGGGCTTACGCGACTTCCGCGGCGGTGAATGTGATCAAGGGCATCGCGGAGCCTTTGGAGGTGGAAATCTGCGGCCAGGTCCTCGCGGGTGAGATGACCATGGTCTGCGTGTGCAATGGGCGGTACTATGGCGGCGGCTTCTGCCCGGTGCCGGAAGCGGATCCGGCGGATGGGATGCTGGAGGTGCTGCTGGTGGACAAGGTGCGAAGGTATCAGGTGCCGGGGCTCATCGGCAAATATAAGGCGGGCCGCTATCGGGAGCTGCCTCGGTATATCCGCCATTTCCGTACGGACAGCCTGACCATCCGGGCAAAGGGACCCACAGCCATCAACCTGGACGGAGAGCTGCGCCGGGCGGAGGAAATCCGCATTTCCCTGGCAAAGGAAAAACTGCGCTTTTTCTATCCCAAAGGCCTGACTTGGTGAAAAATATCGGAAAAAGGCCTTGACAATTGGAAGAAAATCCTGTAAAATGAACCGGTCTGCGAGTGCAGACGATCCTTGCTCCCGGCGGCGCCGGGGGCCAAAAGTCCAAAAGGAGGTGCAATCAACATGGCTAAGATCACCGGTAAGTATGAGGTGCTTTACATCATCGACCCTGCTCAGGGCGAAGAGGGCATCGCTGCTTTGGTAGAAAAGTTCAAGGCAATGGTGGAGGCGGAGGGTACTCTGTCCAGCATGGATGAGTGGGGCAAGCGTCGGCTGGCCTATCCCATCAACGACCTGGCTGAGGGCTACTATGTTCTGATGAACATGGAATGCAAGCCCGACTTCCCCGCAGAGCTGGAGCGTGTGATGAAGATCACCGACGGCATCCTGCGCTGCCTGACCACCGCTGTGGAGGAGTAAGCGTTATGCTGAACCACATTGTCATCATGGGTCGCCTGGTCCGTGACCCTGAGCTGCGTCGCACTGGAAGCGGTGTGGCTGTGGCAAGCTTTCGCGTAGCCGTAGATCGGGACTTCGCTCCCAAGGACGGCGGAGAGAGAAAGGCTGACTTCATCGATTGTGTTGCCTGGCGTCAGACGGGAGAGTTCATCTCCAAGTACTTCACCAAGGGCCGCATGATTGTGGTGGATGGTCGTCTCGAAATGCGCGACTGGACCGACAAGGACGGCAACAAGCGTACGTCTGCTGAGGTCGTTGTGGCGAATGCCTACTTTGGCGACAGCAAGCGTGACAGCGACGGCGGAAACAGCTACGGTGGAAACAGCTACGGCGGCAATAGTTACGGCGGTGCTTCCGCCGGCGGCTATGGCTCTGCCAACAACAGCTATTCCGCACCCGCCAGCGCTCCCGCATCCGATTTCGCGATGCTGGAAGACGATGACGCCCAGCTGCCCTTCTGAGTAACTTTTCTATCAAACCTTAAAGGAGGGAATTATCCATGGCTAACGAACAGCGTATGCGTCCCCGTAAGCGTAGAAAGGTCTGCGCTTTCTGTGTGGATAAAGTGACCAGCATTGACTATAAGGATACCGCAAAGCTCCGCCGTTACCTGTCCGAGCGCGGCAAGATCCTGCCCCGCCGTACCACCGGTACCTGCGCGGCCCATCAGCGCGACCTGACCACCGCCATCAAGCGTGCCCGCCAGATCGCCCTGCTGCCCTACGTCACTGACTGATACAGAAACCAAAAACCCGTCTCAACCGAGACGGGTTTGTTTTTATATTTTGGGTTTTCTTCCGTAATGGGCGGTGTACAGCCCGTGCCGGTTGCAGCACCAGAAGAACTTTCCCCGGCCACGGTTCAGGAATCGGGCCTGGGCAGCTCCCTCCGGGTAGAGTCGGACCAGCTCCGTCCGGTCAGAGGTTACATAGGCGATAAACCGGATGTGGTGCTCCCGGGTCATGGGATGGGGCAGGGTGACAAGCAGCTCATCTTCCACGGTTTCCACCTGGGCAAGGTGCGCCTCCTCCGGCTCCTCCGCCTCCAGTGCCGGCAGGGCAATGCCGCAGCAGGAAATCATGGCTTCTCCGGCGGCCCACAGCACATTGCCGCAGACCGGGCAGACATAAAACCGGGACCGCAGAATATTGGCGCTCTTGTTCTGGTTGCGGATGGGCTGCCCGGAGAGCAGTTCGGGTACGGAGAGGCCAAGACATTCCGCCAGGGGCTCCAGAAGGCTGATGTCCGGAAGCCCCCGGCCGGTTTCCCATTTGGATACCGCTTTGTCGCTGACGCAGAGCTTTTCCGCCAGCTGGGCCTGGGTAAGCTTTGCCTGTTCCCGGAGCTGTCGGATGACGTTGCCGGTTACATAATGGTTCATTTGCTTCACGCTCCTTTCATTCTGAAAACAGAATACCAGCTTGTGGGGCAATCCGCAACCTACGCACAGTAGAGCTCCGGGCAAGGGTTGAAAATGCGCCGGGATTGTGGTACAATCCACACGGAAACGCGAGAATGCGGCGCCCCGGCGCAAAGAAATGAGGGAGTACCTTGAATCAATGTGTATTGATCACCGGAGCCTCCGGTTTTATCGGCTCCAATCTGGCAAAGCGAATTCTGACGGACGCACCGGATACCCGGGTCATCGGCCTGGACAATATGAATGATTACTATGATGTGCGCATCAAGGAGGCCCGGCTGAAGGAACTGGAGGCTTTTCCAAACTATGTGTTCGTCAAGGGAAACCTGGCGGACAAGAGCCTGGTATTTGACCTGTTTGAAACCTATCATCCGGCAATTGTGGTGAATCTGGCGGCCCAGGCAGGAGTGCGGTATTCCATCATCAATCCGGATGCCTATGTGGAGAGCAATCTTCTGGGCTTTTACAATATTCTGGAAGCCT
>JAXEMQ010000288.1:0-22740 GCA_034099845.1 Faecousia sp. | reverse complement strand
CTTACCAATCCGGACAGGGTGCGCTTCAGCGTGGCCGGGTCCACGGGCTTTGCCAGATGGGCGTTCATGCCTGCTTCCAGGGATTTTTGCACATCCTCCGCAAAGGCGTTGGCGGTCATGGCCACGATGGGAATGCCTGCCCCGTCGGGGCGGTCCAGGGCGCGGATTGCCCGGGCAGTCTCATAGCCGTTCATCTCCGGCATCTGAATGTCCATTAGAACGCCGTCGTAATAGCCCTGGGGCTTGCTCCGGAACGCTTCCACTGCCGCACGGCCGTTTTCCGCCCGGTCACTGAAGGCACCCTCCATATCCAGCAATTCCATCAGGATTTCCGCGTTGAGGTCGTTGTCCTCCACCACCAGCAGCCGCAGGCCCTCCAGTGAAAGACTTTCCCCGGACGGAGACTGGCTCCCGCACTCCGAAACCACCTGCTTCAGGGTGGACATGGAAAAGGGAGCCGGCAAAAAGCCGTTCGCGCCGGCACCGCGGGCCTCGTCCTCCTTGTCCATCCAGTCGCTGTCAATGAGGATCAGCTTCGGCCCGGTTCCGCAACGGGTTCGGATGTTTCGGATGGCTTCCGGCATATCCATGCCCGGCAATGTGTGATCCAACAGAATCAGGTCGAAGGCGGTATTCTCCGCCAGATTCCAGGCGGCGGGGCTGTCGGTGGCATACTGTAGCTCCACGCCGGTTCCCGCCATCAGGGCCTGGATGGATTGACAGATTCTCTCGTCAGGCCCCAAAATCAGGGCTTTTCCGATGCTCTGTTCCTTCCAAAACGCCGAATCCTCCGCTTCCACGGCGGAACGCAGTTCCAATTCCACCCGGAACGTGCTGCCCTTTCCAGGAACACTTTCCACGCTGACGGTTCCGCCCATCAGGTCAACAATGCTCCTGGTGATGGTAAGGCCAAGACCGGCGCCCTGGATGCCGCTGACGGTGCTGTTCTTTTCCCGGGTAAAGGGGTCAAAGACATGGGGGAGAAATTCCGGGCTTATTCCAATGCCGTTGTCCGTGACCTCAATAAGCAGATGCACATAGCCCGCCGTGGTCTGGGGAAGCCCGTGGACAGTCAGTGTCACCGTCCCGCCGGGACCCGTGTATTTGAGGGCATTGGACAGGAGATTGCCCAGCGCTTCGTTCAGGCGGAGTTTGTCGCCAATCAGACGCTCCTGGGGCACATCAAACGCGTGGAGCTTTAGGGTTTGCCCTTTTTCCTGGGCCTGGGGCTGAAAGGCGTAGGTCAGTTCCTCAAGCAGTTCCGAAAGGGAGAAGGCTGACAGATTCAGCTGTTTTCTTCCGCTTTCAATCTTGGACATATCCAGAACTTCGTTGACCAGGGTCAGCAGGTGCTGCCCGGAGGCCTTGATCTTCCGGCTGTAGGAGCGCACTCTGTCCGGGTCTGCGGCGTCCCGATCCAGCAGGTTGGACAGGCCGATCACGGCATTGAGCGGCGTGCGCATTTCGTGGCTCATGTCAAAGAGGAAGAGCCGCTTGGATTCATTGGCTGCCTGGGCCGATTGATAGGCATCCTCCAGTGCGGCATGGCTGCGCTGCTCCCGCGCTTTCAGCTCCGATACATCCTGGATGGCCACCAGGACCGATACCGGGACGCCCCGCTTCCGCTTCAGGCACAGGACGGAGATCTGCCACCATTGGGAGCCGCTGCCGCGGATGTGTTCTTCATATTGCAGGTAGGGCACATCCTCTGTTAGCTGCGCCTGAATGGACCGGACGCTGAACCGCTCTTTGTCGTAGTCTTCCGCTTCCGTATCCACAAGCCGGTCAAACCAGTAATTCCGCAGGCCGCTGTATGTGCCTTTCGCCGGAAGCGGGCCCCCATCGGCCCGGTCCTCATCTTCCAGAATCGTGTAGGTATCGTGCTCCAAATCCACCAGAATGAATCTGCGGAACAGATGGGAGGTGGTTTCTACAATGCGGCGCATCTGCTGCTTCTCCCGGGTGAGCTGCCTGGTCTGCCTTGCGTTGTCCAGAAGAAGCAGAACCACATATACAGCGGCAAGAATCACCAGCCACAGCACCAGACAGGCTGCGGCGCTATTGGCTTCATCCAGCATTTCGTTGGTAACGCCGATGGGAAAGACCTGCAGCAGCATCCAGTCGCTGTGCGGCAGCTTTGTTACATAGGCGCAGCTGGAGCCGTAGGAATTGGTATAGGTAAAGCTGGTGGAACGGTGAGCAGCCAGTGCGTCTGTCAGAATGTCCAGCGCGGCCTTGTCCGAGCCGTCATTCTGACTCAGGGTATCGAGAATGTTCTCCGGCATGTTTTCCTTGGAGCAGGCGATCACCGTTCCGTCGGAAAGACACAGGTAGGTGTTGGCAGGCTCCCCAAAGTAGGTGGAGGTGATGATATTCCGCATCTGCTGCTGCCGGTAGCGCCCGGTGAGGACGCCCACCACCCGGTCTTCCTTCCACAGGGGGGCATAGAAGATGACCAGATTCTCACCGCTGATCCGGCCGTTGAGAATCATGTCGATGCCGGTGTTTCCATCCAGCCCGTCCCGGACGTATTGCCGGTCGGACGCGTCGGCCTGCCGGCCGCTGCTGTCCGTAAGGATACCGTCCGCGTTTACATAACCGATATAGTCAAAGACCGTGGATTCCACCAGTTTGTCCATGAGTTTCAAATCCGCCTGTTCCGGATTCGGGCTCTGCTCATAGATACGGGCAATGGCGCTGATGCTGTCTTCGGCGCCGACCAGAAGATCATCAATGCGCTTTGCTGTCTGGGTGGCCGCGTCCGCGATATAATTGGCATTGCGTTCCAATGTCCTGCTGCGGGTGGAGCGGAGATAGACGAAAAAGCCCGCCAGAATCAGACAAAGCAGGAAAGCTGCCGGTATGATGCGCCGCCGCAGGTAGTTCTTTTCCTCCATTTGTGGGTCACTCCTCCTGTGTGTTTCTGGCTTCGAGAGCGGATGAAATCGTTCCGCATAATTACCCAGTATCAAGTATAGCACCTTACGAAGGGAAATCAAGGCTTGCGGGATGAATTTTTGCGCCGGCTGACCGCATTCGCGCGAATCCCCGGAAAAGCAGTGCCGTTCTTCCGGGAATTCTGGCAGCCTGAGGCTGCCCGGGGGAGGAAGGAAAGACACAGGAAATCCCCGGCTCCAAAACCGCGGGGCTTTCCTTTGAAAAACCGGGGAAGGAAGGGGACTGAGGGACGTTTGTTGTGAGAAACTGAGGGACGTTTGTTGTGAGAAAATCTCTTGTATTTATGGTCGGAAAATGGTATGATAAACCATAATGTATTACATATGTGAACAAAGTGGTTGCCTTCGGCGATTTCGTCAGGGAGCACACGGCGGCGGTGTGCGCCCTGGCCGGACTGATTATTCTGATCCTCGGCCTGCTGCTGTACCGGATGAATATGAACGGGAAGAAGCTGGCCGCCGCGCTGGAGGAAGCCAAGAGGGAGAAGGAATACGCCTACAGGCTCAACCTTTGCAACAATGCGCTGGAAGAAAGCGAATCAGGACGCGCTGACCCGGATTGGGAACAGGCAGACAAGACGGGAAACAAAAGCCGCTTCCCGTCACACGGCAGGATAGAGGTGGACCATGGAGGAAAGAATGCAAACACAGACCGATGAGAAGCAGGCAGTAAAGCAATTCCTGCGCAATTACCTGGACAAGGCGAAGAACAAACAGACCCTGGACAGCATGCTTCAGTATATCGGCGGATACTATGACGCGGACCGGGCCTATATCTTTGAGGCAGATCCGGCGCGCAAAACCTTCAGCAATACCTTTGAGTGGTGCCGGGAGGGGATCGCGCCGGAGATGGAGAATCTTCAGAGCATCTCCGTCGACGGCCTTGGCTGCTGGTTTGAGGCCTTTGAGGAGCAGGGGGAGTTCTACATCTCCTCTTTGTCGGAGGACTACCACCCCGGCACCAAAACCTATGACATTCTGGAGCCCCAGGGCATTGAAAGCCTGATGGCCGCGCCCATTACGGTAGGCGGGGAGACGGTGGGCTTCCTGGGTGTGGACAATCCACGGAAGAATACCCATGCGCTGCTGCTGCTTTCCGTGGCGGCTTCCACCTGCTACAGCGAAATCGCCACCGGGCGCATGATGCACCGACGGCTGGCGCAGACCCAGAAAGCGCTGGTGGACCGGATGCGGATCATCCAGTCCATGAGCGAGATCTATACCTCCGCCTATTTCATCGATCTGGCCGAGGGCAGGTTCACGGAGCTGGCATCCCGGGATACGGTGCGCACCCAGATCGGAGAGGCAGGCGACGCACAGAGAAAGCTGAATTATTTCTGCCATCACATGATGGTGCCTGCCTATACCCGGGAGATGCTGAAATTTGTGAATCTTTCCACCCTGGATGAACGGTTGGGCAGCAGCCGGATCATCTCCAAGGAGTATCTGAGCACGGTGCTGGTGCTTCCGGATCAGGGAACCGATCCCATATGGACGGAGTGCGCTTTTATTGAGGCGGGACGCACGCCGGAGGGCAGACTCTCCCATGTGATCTTTACCACCCGAACGATCCATGATGCCAAGGTCAAAGAGCTGGAGACCATGCGCCTGATCCACAATGAAATGGTGATCGCGGGGGCCCTCAGCCGGGAGTACAGCAGCCTGTTTAAAATTGACGCAAAGACCAGAAAAATGACCCTTTACCGGACCGACGGAAAAGCCTTTGACCCGGTGCTGCTGGAAAATCTGCTGGCCCTTGGGGACTATGAGGTCATTCTGTCCAGATACATCGATGCCTTTGTTGTCCCGGAGGACCGTGACCGGCTCAGGGAGGCCATCGGCCTTCCCGTCCTGATGGAGAAGGTGCCGGAGGGCGGCATCTATAAGCTGGGATACAAAAGAATCAAGGACGGCATCCTTTCCTACTTTGAGATGAACATGGTAAAAACCGTGGACAACAGCGGCGCGATTACCTTTATTCTGGGATTGCGGGATGTGGATGAGGAGGCCCGGCGCCAGCTGAAGCAGACCAGAAAAATGGAAGTCCAGCGGGAAATCATCGAAGGTCTGGGCTCCGAATACTATTCGGTTCTGCTGGTCAATCCCGATACCGACGCGGTTACGGTTTACCGGGCGGAGGAAGCGGATGGACGGGCAATCAAGGCGTATTTCCGCAGATATGACAATTGCTGGTCCAAGGGAATCCTGGCCTATTCCAAAGAACTGGTATCGGATGCCAGCCGCAGGGAGTTCCTGGAGAAGCTGTCTCTTGAGCATATCAAGGAAGACGAAAAAGACTATTCCGTTACCTATGAAAAGCTGACAGAGGATGGGATCATTTACCTTCAGGCCAGAGTCTCCTTCGTCCACGAGAAGGAGGGCGGAATGGTAGCCGTCATCGGAACCCGGAATGTGGACGACCTGATCAAAAAGGAGCGCCAGCAGGAAATGGCGCTACAGGCGGCGTTTGATGCCGCGGAGGCCGCCAACCGGGCAAAAACGGAGTTCCTTTCCAATATGTCCCATGACATCCGCACCCCCATGAACGGGATCATCGGCATGACCGCCATCGCCGCGGCCCATCTTGATGACAAGGAACGGGTACTGGACTGCCTGAGGAAAACCACCCAGGCCAGCAAGCATCTGCTGAGCCTGATCAATGAAGTGCTGGATATGAGCAAAATTGAATCCGGCAAGGTGGATTTGGTGGAGGAGGAATTCAACCTTTCGGATCTGGTGGAAAACCTGCTCACCATGACCAGCGCCCAGATCAAGGAGCACCACCACAGGCTGTCCGTGAACATCTCCGGTGTCACCCACGAGGCGGTGGTGGGAGACAGCCTGCGCATCCAGAAGGTCTTCACAAATCTGATGGCCAACGCGGTGAAATACACACCGGACGGCGGAAAAATCCGGCTTTCCATTTCGGAAAAACCCTTCGTGCAGTCTAAGGTGGGCTGCTTTGAGGTTGTCTTTGAGGACAACGGCATCGGCATGAGCGAGGAATTCCAGAAACAGATCTTCGCCCCCTTTACACGTTCCGATGACGAATATGTGAACAGGGTCCAGGGAACGGGTCTGGGAATGACCATCAGCCGGAACATCGTCCGCATGATGGGCGGCGATATTAAGGTGGAAAGCAAGCTGGGGGTGGGCTCCCGGTTTACGGTTACCATGTACCTGAAGCTTCAGGAGGCGGCGCAGGTCTGCTATGACGAATTTGAGGACCTCCATGTGCTGGTGGCGGATGATGACGAAATGAGTCTGGAATCCTGCTGCGGAATGCTCAATGACCTGGGCATGAAAGCAGAGGGGGTTTCCCGGGGTGCGGATACCGTGGAGAGGGTTGTTGGGCGCCATCGGGAAAACCGGGACTATTTTGCCTGCATCATTGACTGGAAGATGCCGGATATGGACGGGATCGCGGTCACGCGGGCCATTCGGCAGGAGGTGGGCAGGGATGTGCCCATTATCATCATTTCCGCCTACGACTGGTCGGATATTGAACAGGAAGCCCGCAGCGCCGGCGCCAACGCATTTATCAGCAAGCCTCTGTTCCGGTCCCGGTTGGTCAAGACCTTCCGCTCCCTGGTGAAAGGGGCGGAAACCGTGGAGCAGGATAAGCCTTTCGTGGCGCTGGAGGAAGTCGATCTGACGGGCGGCCGGGTCCTTCTGGTGGAGGACAATGAGCTCAACGCGGAGATCGCCACGGAGATTCTGAAAATGACCGGCCTGACCGTGGAGCGTGTGTCAGACGGAATAGAAGCTGTTGACAGAATGACCGAGTGTGAAGACGGGCGCTACGACATGATTTTCATGGACATTCAGATGCCCAGAATGAACGGCTACGACGCGACCCGGGCCATCCGGGCCATGGACAGGAACGATTGCCGGCAGGTTCCCATTGTGGCCATGACCGCCAACGCCTTTGCAGAGGATGTGCACGCGGCGAAAACCGTGGGCATGAACGAGCACATCGCCAAGCCGCTGGATCTGCATGTTCTGGCAAAGATTCTGAAAAAGTGGATTCCCAGCAGACGGTGCCCGGATGAAACCGGCCCGGGCCCTCAGGCACCGGCGTGATCGGGGCAGTCTTTGAAGCCGCCTGCAAACCGACGGAAAAAACCGCGGTCCATCCCCTCCGGGCGAGGGAATGGACCGTGGATTTTTTTGAATTTCTTATTCCAATTCGTTGTCGCCGGTGGCGTAATCGATGATCACACCGGGCTGAACGTTGTAGCAGTACACATTGAAGCACACGCCCTGGCCGGAATCCTCCACGGACCAGCCTTCCATCAGCACCCCCCGGGCAACCAGCTCCGTGCCGTCAAAAATCGGGGTCACCCGGTAGAGCACATGGTTGCCGGTTTCACGCACATAGTCCGCCACCAGATTTTCAAAGGGCAGCATACCGGTTACATTCAGGTAGCGGGTGCCGGTGATCAGATTCTGCCTGTTGGCATTCTCCGCGGTCAGCTGATAGCCGATGAGATGGCACCGGTTATAAAGGCTTTGACCGTCCACAAAATCGTATTTGGACACCTGCCAGCCGGTGGGCTTTACGGAACTGATGCGTCCCCGGGGCTCCGTGGGCATCAGGTCCTGACCCACGCAGGCTTCCGCCGGGCCGCAGCGGCCCAACCCGTCCAGGGGGGCATAGGTCTCGTAGGAGGTGGTTGTAAGGTCCTCCTGGGTGAAAAAGGGCTCGTTTCCGTTGACGGCCACATAGGCCTGGCCGGAATACGCCGGAATATCCTCCAGGGAAATCACCTGGCCGGCGCCGAAATAGTAATTGTATACCGCCGTACCGATGAGCAGCAGCAGAAGCAGCAGCAGCTGCTTCCAGGTCATGGGCCGTCTATTCCTCTGTTTCGTCATCTTGCTGCCTCTTTTCAAACCGTGTTTCCGTGATCACCGGATGGGAAAAGCCGGGGAACTCCGCCTGTTCCCCTTCTTCCCAGGCATCCCGCCCCCCGGGGAAACGGAAGAATTCCTCTGCCGGGTAATCCCGGTTCCAGCCGTAGAGATAGATCCGCTCCGGCATCAGGGAATCCTCCACCGGCTCCTCCCAGAAGCAAAAGGCCCCTTCCGGAACCTGGGCCGGGTCCTCCGTCACCAGAAGCACCGCCTGGGGGAAGCCGTCAAACAGCATGGCGCTTTGGGCGCCGAGCCAGAGCTCCCCGCCGCACAGCTCCAGAACACGGCCGCACAGCTCCCGGTCCCGGCTTTGGCGGCGGTTATGGAACCGCATGCCAAGGGCATTGTCCACACAGGAAATCAGTATCAAAGCGTTTCCCCCTCCTTTTGGATTATCCTATCACATGGGGCCGGATTTTACAAGAGAGCCTTTCTTCTGCCGGGGCTTCCATGAAAAATCCCTCCCGGAAAGGACCGGGAGGGCGTTGGATCAATGATACTTGGGGCTTTCTCCCCACTGATTGGCTTCGGGGACGCTGTCGGTGCAGATGGCCACCAGAACGATGATCTGCCCCACGATGGGAAGCAGGTTCCACAGCATCCAGGTCCAGCTTCTGCCGACGTCGTGGAGGCGGCGAACCATGCTGGACAGATTGGGCACCAGAATCGCCAGGGACCACAGGGACAGCAGCAGGCTGCCCTCCTTAAACAGCATGCCCAGTGCCGCGGAGATGATCCAGACTACCAGCTGGGCGCCCCAGTATTCGCTGCGGCGGGAGCGGCCGGAAAAGTCCGCGTAACGGGAAACATAGAGCCGCACCGCTTCTCCCGGCGTAACCGCCGGAAGCTCTCCGGTCTTGTGGGGATGCTGGCAGGGGGTATTCACCCGGGTTCCCTCCTGGGCGGGCTGAACAGGGGCTCCGCAGGAGGTGCAGAATTTATCGGTATCCGAAAGGATATTGCCGCATTTCGGACAAAACATAGCTTACTCCTTTACGGTCCCGTCGGGATTGAACAGGGGCAGGGGCTCCAGGTAAATGATGTCGTCCCGGTTCTGGGCATCGCCCTCGGCCAGAATGGCCATCCGGCCGCAGATGATGCCCCCGGCCTTTTCCACCAGGGCTTCCAGCGCCCGAAGGCTTTCGCCGGTGGAGATCACGTCATCCAGAACCAGGATGCGCTTTCCCTTCATCAGCTTGGCGTCCTCACAGTCCAGGTACAGCCGCTGCTCCTTGGCGGTGGTGATGGAGTTAACGGAGACGCTGAAGGGATCCCGCATATAGAGCTTGGGGCCTTTCCGGGCCAGCAGGTACTTGGCGTCTCCCGCCTGGCGGGCCATTTCGTGGGCCAGGGGAATGCCCTTGGCTTCGGCGGTGATGAGGTAGTCGTATTCCGGCGCCTTCTTCAGCAGCTCCCGGGCGCAGGCCACGGTCAGCTCCTGATCACCGAAGATAATGAAGCCGGCAATGGACAGATTTTCGTTTACGGGGCAGATGGGCAAATCCCGCTCCAGCCCTGCCACACGCATATGGTAGTACATGGATACCACACTCCTTGTCATAGATAGGATTATTATATCGAGCCCGGAAGAAAAGGTCAAGAGTTTGGGAAAAAGAAAGCCCCGGAAAGCACGGCTTTCCGGGGAAATACGCAAAAAACAGGAAGGGGGGCGGCATCAGACCATTTCCAGGGCCAGGGGCTTGCCGCCCAGAATGTGGAAATGCAGATGCGGTACGGTCTGTCCGGCATCGGGTCCGCAGTTGGAAACAACCCGGTAGCCCCCCGTCAGCTTCTCCCCGGCGGCGATTTGGGGAATTACCTCAAAAATGTGGGAAACCACAGCGCTATTCTCGGCGGTGATCCCGTCGCAGCCGGGGATATGGACCTTGGGAATCACCAGAATATGGGTGGGGGCCTGGGGATTGATGTCCCGGAAGGCCAATACGGTTTCGTCCTCGTAAACCTTGGTGGAAGGGATTTCGCCGGCTATAATCCGGCAGAACAGACAATCATGCATTGTGCAAACCTCCTGATTATAATCCAAATACGTGCAGCCCCACATGGCTGACGGAAGCCATAATCACCGCGGCAATCATCACACCCAGGGTAACGGACAGCACGGTTTTCTTGATGCCCAGGTCCAGGAAACTGGCCCCCAGGGTGCCGGTCCAGGCGCCGGTGCCGGGAATGGGGATTCCCACAAAGGCCATCAGGGCGATCATCAGGCCGAACCGGCCGAACCGGCCGCCTGCCAGCTTTCGCCCGGCGCCCTCTCCCTTCTCGTGGCAGAACCGGCAGAATCCGCCGATATAGGGCTTGTCCAGCCCCCACAGAAGAACCTTTCGGGCGAAGAGATAAATCACCGGCACCGGAACCAGATTGCCCACCGCGCAGACCAGAATGGAGGCCATGGTGTCCAGCCCCATGCCGATGGCAATCGGGATGGCCCCCCGGAGCTCCAGCAGCGGAACCATGGATATGAAAAACACGGACAAATACTTGAAAAACAATGACATCACCACAAATAAAGTAACATTCTATATATTTTATCACAGTTTCCGGCCCGTTGCAATGGTTTTACAAGAAAATTCACAAATTCCCCACGGGACCCGTGGGGAATGGATTTCAGGCGGTTTTGGTTTCTTTGATCACAACGTAGCCATCCACAAGGTTGGCTTTTTCCAGGGTGCCCTCAATGGCCACCTGGCGCTCCATCAGATCGGTGAGGACGATGACGCCGTCCTTGGATTCAATGGTCATGACGTTTTTCATTACCACGGCATCGGGGGTAAGGGTATTGCGGTATACGGTAGAAAGGCACATAATTCCCACTCCTTACTCTGCCAGGCTCTGCAGCACAACGGACAGGCGCATATTGCCCTTTTCAAAATCGGACACGGCTGCCATGACCTGCTCGTAGGCGGCGTGGTTGCCAGCCTCATCCAGCTTGCCTGCCAGCTCTGCCAGCTCCTTGGCATGAGCAGCGTTGTGCCCCACCATGTACTTCATCAGAGCGGTGAGCTCCTCCATGGGGGTGTGCTCGCAGTGCTCGGCGCAGCCGCCGCAGTCGTGACCGCAGTCGTGGCTGTGGTGGTGCGCTCCCTCGTGGGTATGGCTGTGGGAATGGACGGTGCCATCGGCATGGGTATGAACGTGCTCGTGGGCGCCGCCGGAAATATGATCGTGATCCAGATGCATGGTATGGACCCTCCTTTTCGTTTTTTGCTTATTATACTCCCTCTTTGTACGGTTGTCAAAGAATTTCTTCCGGGGTATCCCCTCCCCCCGGTTGCAAAAAGGGTGGAAATACGGTATAATACCCCCAAATGAAAGCGAGGAATTGCTATGTCTGAGACCCATGAATTTGAGCAGGAACACTGCCATGACCATGCGCATGATCATGTGCATGATCACGACCATAACCACGACCATGCCTACCTCCATGCCCACGGCATTCCCCATTCCCATGGCCATGTCCACGAGAATCAGAAGGCGGTGATCAACCGGCTCTCCCGGGCCATCGGCCACCTGGAAAAGGTAAAGCGGATGGTGGAAGAGGGCTATGACTGCTCCGAGGTTCTGGTGCAGCTGGCCGCTGTGCGCTCTGCCCTGGACAACACCGGAAAGGTCATCCTGAAGGACCATATGCGCCACTGCATGGTGGACGCGGTGGCCGCCGGGGACCAGGAGGCCATCAACGACCTGATTGCCGCCATCGACAAGCTGATCTGACCATGACGCTGGAGGAATTTTTTCATCAGAATCCCAGGGCGGCGCTGGCTTTTTCCGGCGGTGTGGATTCTGCCTATCTGCTGTATGCCGCCGGAAAATACGGCGCCCATGTAACCGCCTACTATGTGCGCACCGCTTTCCAGCCCGCCTTTGAGCTGCGGGATGCCCGGCGGCTTGCCCGGGAATTGGGGGCGGAGCTGAAGGTTTTGGAGCTGGACATTCTGGAGGATGAAACCCTGGTTTCCAACCCGGAAAACCGGTGCTACTTCTGCAAAAAGCGGATTTTTTCCGCCATTCGGGAGGCTGCCCTGGAAGACGGCTTCCGGCTGATTCTGGACGGCACCAACGCCTCCGATCAGGCAGCCGACCGGCCGGGAATGAAAGCCCTGCAGGAGCTTTCCGTCCGCTCCCCTCTGCGGGAGGCGGGGCTTACCAAGCGGCAAATCCGGGAGGAATCCCGCCGGGCCGGTCTCTTTACCTGGAACAAGCCCAGCTATGCCTGCCTTGCCACCAGAATTCCCGCCGGCACCCGGATTACCCGGGATGGGCTCTGCCGTACGGAATGGGCCGAGGACTATCTGTACAGCCTGGGCTTTCGGGACCTGCGGGTGCGGCAGCTGGGAAATCTTGCCCGGGTGCAGCTCCCGTCAGACCAGATGGGCCCCTTTCTTTCCCTGCGGGAGGAAATCCTGCCCACCCTGAAAACCCGTTACGAGGGCGTTGTACTGGATTTGGAGGAACGAAATGGACAGTGAAATCCGCTCCCTTTTGCTGGGGGTTCAGCAGGGCAGCCTATCCGTTGACGAGGCTCTGCTGCGGCTGAAGCAAAAACCCTTTGAGGACATCGGCTATGCCAAGGTGGACCTGCACCGCCGGGTCCGGCAGGGCGCCGGGGAGGTTGTCTACGGCGCCGGGAAAACCGCCGGGCAGATTGCGGGCATCCTGAAGGCCCTGGGGCAGGGCGGCCAGGAAAACGTGCTGATCACCCGGCTGGACAAAGAAAAGGCGGACCTGGTCCGGGAAGAAGTGCCCATCACCTATTATGACGCCGCCCGGGTGGGCATTGCCGGAAAAATGGCCGATCCCTGGGGCATGGGCAGCATCGTCATCGCCACCGGCGGTACCAGCGACCAGAGCGTGGCGGAGGAAGCGGCCCTGACCGCGGAATTTCTGGGAAATTCCGTGACCCGGCTTTACGATGTGGGCGTGTCCGGCATTCACCGGCTTCTGACCCACAGCCGGGAGCTGATGGACGCCAGTGTGGTGATCGCCATCGCGGGGATGGAGGGGGCCCTTGCCAGCGTGGTGGGGGGCCTGTGTGACTGTCCCGTCATCGCGGTGCCCACCAGCGTGGGCTACGGCGCCGCCTTCGGCGGGCTGGCCGCCCTGCTGAGTATGCTCAATTCCTGCGCCAGCGGCGTGTCGGTAGTCAACATTGACAACGGCTTCGGTGCCGGGTACCTGGCATCGATGATCAACCATATGGAGGCCAGGAAATGACGGATGAGGTCATGGAGCTGAGCTGCAATCTGGACGATATGTGTCCCGAGGACATTGGCTTTGCCCTGGAGCTGCTGCTGGATGCCGGTGCGCTGGACGTCTGGACCAGCCCCATCGGCATGAAAAAGAACCGTCCCGGGGTGATGCTCAGCCTGCTTTGCCCCGTGGAAGAAGCGGAGCGCTTCGCGGAGCTTCTGTTCCGCCACACCACCACCCTGGGCATCCGCCAGACCCTTCACCGGCGGTTCCTGCAGCGCAGGGCCTTTGTCCGGGCGGAAACCCCCTGGGGACCCGTGGGGGTCAAATGCTCCGGCACCGGCTGCAAGCCGGAATACGAGGACCTGAAGGCCATCGCCCAAAGGGAAAATCTTCCCATTGCTCAGGTCCGGCAGGCGGCCCTGGAGAGCTTCAAAGAAACGCAGAAATAAGGAAAGGCGGCACCCGGGTGGGTGCCGCCAGAGCTTGTCGAAAAACCCCTTCGGGCTTTTCCGCCAGTTTTTTGCAGTCTGCTGCGCGCATAATTTGTTCGCCATAGGCGAACAAATTCCACACTTGCAGCCTGAGTTGTATTTTCTGCCAGGTACACGCCCCGGCAGAAAATGATCTGGATTTTATTTGCTGCTGACGCAGCAAACTCTGCGAGGCTTTTTTTGAAAGACTGAGGCGGCACCCGGGTGGGTGCCGCCAAATTTTACTGCGCATCTTCTTTTTTCTGCTTCTTTGCCTTTTTCTTCTTCCGGATCGCTTTCAGGAGCTTCACCGCCAGGAACAGCACCAGGCCGAACACAAGAAGGTAGGGCAGGTCGATCAGCAGCCAGGTGAAGAAATCCAGAATGCCGCTGCCCAGATCCTTCAGACTCTTTACAAAGCCCTCGCCGATTTTTTCCAGCCGGGTCTTTTCCTCTACGGGGGTGTACTCCTTCACTTCGCTGATGCTCAGGTTCACCGTGGCGTAGTCCACCCGGTTTTCCAGCACCTTGAGCCGGGAGGCATAGCGCTCCAGCTCGTCCCGGACATCCGTCAGCCGGGATTCGATTTCCAGCAGATCCGTCATATTGTCCGCCTGGCTCAGCAGCTCCAGAAGCCTTGCCTGCTCGGTTTTCAGGGCGTTGACCCGGCTTTCGGTATCCACATACTGCAAGGTCACATCCTCGGTGCTGCGGCTGGAGGACACCACGTTGGTGCAGCCCTCAACGGTCTGGGTGAAGGCATCCAGCTTTTCGGCGGGAACCCGCAGGGTCATGTCCCCGCTGCGGTAGCGGCGGCCGGAATAGGCGCTGCCGTTTTGGATGCTCTGGTCCTGCACATAGCCGCCGGCCTCCTGCAGCGCCTGACTGATGCCGGCAACAGCCCCATCCAGGTCCTCCGTTTCCGCGCTGATGCCCATGGTGATGACAAACTTCCGGTTTTCAGGCAGGTCCACCGCTGTGCTGCCGGAGTTCATGGACTGGGCGCCCATGTCAGCGGGGGATTCCGCCGCCATGGCGGTATCCTCGGCAAGCTCATAGCGAAGCGCGCCGGTTTCCGAGGCGGCTTTGCTTCCGCCGCAGGCGCTCAGCAGCAGCGCCAGGCACAAAAACAGAGGGATCAATCGTTTCATATGTTCATCCTCCTTGCGTTTTTTCTCCTGATTGGAGCATAACACAGCCGGATCTCTTTTTCAAGGTGAGGGGCAGAAACTTAATAAAATATTCAGGGGTTTCCCGGGCTTTGGCATCTTGCACGGATTTGTGCTTGCATTGCACCCGGGTTTTCGGTATAATGAAACAGGAACAAAAAAACGGAGGCAATGCAATGGCAAAGCTCTATTTCAAGTACGGCGCTATGGGCTCCAGCAAAACCGCCCAGGCCCTGATTACCAAATACAATTACGAGGAAAACGATCTGCGGGTCTGGCTTCTAAAGCCCAGCGCCGACGTCCGGGACGGAAAGCACACCGTATCCAGCCGCATCGGCCTGAGCGCCGAAGCGGATATTCTCACCCCGGAGATGGACGCCTACGCCTGGTTCCGGGAAAAGATTGAGGGCAGCTGCGATGTAATCATCGTGGACGAGTGCCAGTTCCTCACCCCACGGCAGATCGACCAGCTCCGCAGAATTGTGGACGACTGCAATATCCCCGTGATGTGCTTCGGTCTGCGCACGGATTTCCAAACCCACCTGTTCCCCGGCTCTCTGCGGCTGATGGAGATTGCCGATACCATTCAGGAGATCAAAACCATCTGTGACTGCGGCGCCAAGGCCACCGTCAACGCCCGGATTGACAGCCAGGGCCACATCGTCACCCAGGGCGAGCAGGTCTTCCTGGGGGGAAACGACAGCTACATCGCCATGTGCCACAAGTGCTACGTCCGGGGCATTCAGGAGCATAAGGTGATTAAGCTCCACGGACAGGGGTAAAACCAATTGACAATTGACAATGGATCATTAACAGGTTTGGCATCCCTTCGGGATGGAAGGAGTATGCTCCGAGCACCGAAGGCTGCCTCCCTGTTATCCTGCTTCTGTTTTCTTTCGGATCTGCCCCACAGATGACAGAATTGTCAATTGTCAACTGTTAATTGTCAATTATATAAAGGAGTGTATTCCCATGGAACTATCCCAGATTCTCGCAAAATGCGACCATACCCTGCTGGCACAGACCGCCACCTGGGCCGACATCAAGCTCATCTGTGATGACGGCATGAAGTACAAAACCGCTTCCGTCTGCATCCCCGCCTCCTTCGTCAAGCAGGCCAAAGGCTATGTGGGCGACAAGCTTGCCATCTGTACCGTCATCGGCTTCCCCAACGGCTACGACACCACCGCTTCCAAGTGCTTTATGGCCTCTGACGCGGTGGAGAACGGCGCGGACGAGGTGGATATGGTCATCAACATCGGCTGGGCCAAGGAAGGAAAATTCGACGCGGTGCGGGATGAAATCGCCGCCGTGAAAAAAGCCTGCAAGGGAAAGCTCTTGAAGGTCATCATTGAAACCTGCCTTTTAACCGATGAGGAAAAGATTGCCCTGTGTAAGGCCGTTTCCGACTCCGGGGCGGACTATATCAAGACCTCCACCGGCTTCTCCACCGGCGGGGCCACCTTCCACGATGTGGAGCTGTTCGCCGCCCACGTTGCTCCCCATGTAAAGATCAAGGCCGCCGGCGGCATTTCCAGCCTTGCCGACGCGGAAGAATTCATCCGTCTGGGAGCTTCCCGTCTGGGCACCTCCCGGATTGTCAAGCTGGCCAAGGCCATGGAAAAGAACGAAACCGCTGCCAACGACGGCAGCTACTGACCGGAAAGGAGAATCCGTTATGCTGACCACACCCACCCCCCATATTTCCGCCGCCCCCGGCGATTTCGGCAAAACCGTGCTGATGCCCGGGGATCCTCTGCGGTCCAAATTCATTGCCGAGCATTTCCTGGAAAACCCCGTGCTGGTCAACAACGTCCGGGGCGTCCAGGGCTACACCGGCCTTTATAAGGGCGTCCGGGTCTCCGTGATGGCCTCCGGCATGGGTATGCCCGCCATCGGAATCTACAGCCATGAGCTGTTCAACGGCTACGGCGTGGAGAACATCATCCGGGTAGGCTCCGCCGGGGCCATTCAGGAGCACATTCACCTGTACGACCTGGTCATCGCCCAGGGCGCCTGCACCGATTCCGGCTGGGCCCGCCAGTTCCATCTGCCCGGTACCTTTGCCCCCATCGCCAGCTGGGAGCTGCTCCAGGAGGCCGTAAAGGCAGCAAGCGCCAACGGCGCCCGCTACCATGTGGGCAACGTCAACTCCTCCGATACCTTCTACGGGGACCACGTCGGCGTTCCCGAGGGGCTGGACAGTCTCTACGGTCTGAAGAAAATGGGCGTGATGGCCCTGGAAATGGAGGCCGCCGCCCTCTATATGAACGCCGCCCGCTACGGCAAGCGGGGCCTGTGCATCTGCACCATTTCCGACCATATCCTCACCGGTGAAGAGACCACCTCCGAGGAGCGCCAGAATTCCTTCACCACCATGATGAAGGTGGCCCTCGATGTGGCCGTTGCCATGGAGAACAAGTGATATGAAGCGTGTATTTCTTATTGTCCTGGATTCCTGCGGCGTGGGCCAGCTGCCGGACGGGCCGGCCTTTGGAGACTACGGCGTCAACACCCTGCGCTCCTGCGCCTCCTCCCGGGAATTCTCCATCCCCAACCTGCTGAAAGCGGGCCTGGGCAATATGGACGGGGTGGATTACCTGCCCAAGGAGCCCAATCCCACCGGCGCCCTGTGCAGGCTGGCAGAGGTATCCATGGGCAAGGACACCACCATCGGCCACTGGGAGATCGCCGGGGTCCCCTCCGCCAGACCCCTGCCCACCTATCCCCAGGGCTTCCCCCGGGAGGTGCTGGAGGCCTTCGAAAAGGCCACCGGCCGGGGCATTCTGTGCAACAAGCCCTACTCCGGAACGGATGTGATCCGTGACTACGGCATGGAGCAGAAGGAAACCGGCAAGTGGATCGTCTACACCTCCGCCGACTCCGTATTTCAGGTGGCCGCCAACGAGGAATGGATTCCCCTGGAAGAGCTGTATGCGGCCTGCCGGAAGGCCCGGGCCATCCTGCAGGGCGAACACGGCGTGGGCCGGGTCATCGCCCGGCCCTATGTGGGCAGCAGCCCGGAAACCTTCCGCAGAACCGCCAACCGGCACGATTTTTCCCTGGAGCCGCCAAAGGAAACCATGCTGGACGCCATCCAAAAGGCGGGGCTGGACTGCCTGGCCGTGGGAAAGATCCACGACATTTTCGCCTGCCGGGGCACCACGGAGCATGTCTACAACAAGAGCAATGCCGACGGTATGCAGCACACCCTGGACTACGCTGCCCGGGATTTTCACGGCCTGTGCTTTGTAAACCTGGTGGACTTTGATATGCAGTTCGGCCACCGGCGGGATATTGACGGCTACGCCAGGGCCCTCTCGGAATTCGATGCCTGGCTGGGCGAATTCGTCAAAACCCTGGGGCCGGAGGATGTGGTGATGATCACCGCCGACCACGGCTGCGACCCGGCCTACACCGCCACCACGGACCACACCCGGGAATATGTGCCCTTTGTTGCCCTTGGCAAGCGGGTGAAGCCTGTGAATCTGGGCACCCGGACCGGCTTTGCGGACATTGCCGCCACCGTAACCGAGCTGCTGGGCGTTCCCTTTGAAACCCCCGGCAGGAGCTTTGCCCGGGAACTGGTGGAGGAGAATTGACAATTGTCAATTGAAAGGTTACTGCGATTGGAGGTATTCCATGGAACCCAAAGAACTGATTGCCCAGGCGGTGGAAGCCATGGGCAGGGCCTACGCCCCCTACTCCGGCTATCAGGTAGGGGCCGCCCTGCTGTGCACCGACGGCACCGTGTACCAGGGCTGCAACATTGAAAACGGCTCCTTCGGCGCCACCAACTGCGCCGAGCGCACCGCCTTCTTCCGGGCGGTGTTCGACGGGCACCGGGCCTTTTCCGCCATCGCCGTCTGCGGCGGCAAGGGCGGGGTGATTTCCGATGTGTTCCCCCCCTGCGGCATCTGCCGCCAGGTCATGCGGGAATTCTGTGAGGACGATTTTAAAATCTATCTGGTGGGAAAGGACGGTGTCTACCAGGAGCGGACACTTGCCCAGCTCCTGCCGGACAGCTTCCGGCCCCGGACCCACATGGCGGACTGAGGGGTTGCGCCTCATAAAAATTGCCGGAATGACCGTGAAAACCAGTTGATTTTTCATCCATTCTGTGCGACAATAGGAAGGCAGGGGTCTGCCCCCTGCGAAAATTAAAATGATGCTATGGAGGAAATCATTTATGAAAAAGATTCTTGCTTTGCTCCTGGCGGCGGTGATGGTCGTAGGCCTGTGCGCCTGCGGCGGCAAAAGTGCCCCCGCTGCCAACAACACCGCGGATGACATCCCTGATGAGATGACGTCTTCCGACGGCAAGTACGAGGTCGCCTTCGTCACCGACGTGGGTCAGCTGAAGGACAAGTCCTTCAACCAGGGCACCTTCGACGGCGTGAAGCTCTACGCCGCAGGCGCCGGCAAGTCCTACAAGTACTACCAGCCCGCCGGCGGCAGCCAGGCCACCGATGACGACCGCTACGATGCCATGAAGCTGGCAGCCGACAACGGCGCCAAGGTGGTTGTCTGCGCAGGCTTCATGCAGGCCGGTGCTCTGGAAAAGGCCATGGCCGATTTCCCCGACGTGAAGTTCATCTTCATTGACGGTTGGGGTATGGGCGCTGCCAACGTGGCTGGTATCTGCTTCAAGGAAGAGCAGTGCGGCTACCTGGCCGGCTACGCCGCGGTTATGGACGGCTACACCAAGCTGGGCTTCTGCGGCGGCGGCGGTGGTGCCAACGCGGCCTGCAACCGTTACGGCTACGGCTACGTACAGGGCGCCGAGGCAGCAGCCGCTGTCAAGGGCGTGAACGTGGAGATGAACTACTCCTGGCTGTACGGTTCCAGCTTCTCCGCTTCCAGCGAGCTGCAGACTATGGCTGCCGGCTGGTATCAGAACGGCACTGAGGTCATCTTCGCCTGCGGCGGCCCCATGTTTGACTCCATCTCCGCCGCTGCCTCCGCGGAAGACGCAAAGGTCATCGGCGTGGACGTGGACCAGTCCTCCCAGTCTCCCACGGTTATCACCTCCGCTATGAAGGGCATCGGCGAGGCCGCACAGCAGGCTCTGAAGGCCGCTGAGACCGAGGACAGCTGGAAGGCCTTCAACGGCGACGGCACCCAGACCATCGTGCTGGGCGCTGCGGAAGGCGCCGTGGGTCTGCCCGTCGCCACCTGGTCCCTGAGCTGGCCTGTTTCCGAGTACGAGGCCATGTTTGCCGACATCGTTGCCGGTAAGCTCACCATCGATGATGCGGACGTTCCCGAACCCGCCAGCACCGCCCATGTGACCATGAACATTGTGAAGTAAATCTCACAAGCTCCAGCCCCTGACATTTTTGTCAGGGGCTTTTTGCTGCCTCTCCCGGAAGCCGGGAGGCCGAAAGGAAGACGTTAAAAAACCGCCGAACCCCGAAGGGTTCGGCGGAAAAAGGGTTTTCTCAGCACTCCAGAGCGCTCAGGTCGCAGCTCCGGGTGTCGGTGCCCCGCAGAGCCTGGCGCAGCGGCAGAACGGCGGTGGGGGTGACGCTGAGCTCGTCAATGCCCATGGCCATAAAGGTGGGCAGCAGACTCAGGTCGGCGCCCAGCTCACCGCAGATGCCGATCCAGATGCCGGCCTTGTGGGCGGCATCGGCGGCGGTCTTCAGGGCCCGCAGCACGGCGGGGTGGTGGGGATCGTAGAACCGGCCCAGGTCGCTGCACTGGCGGTCGCAGGCCAGGGTGTACTGGGTCAGGTCGTTGGTGCCTACGGAGAAGAAGTCCACCATCTTGGCCAGCTCCTCCGCCACAAATACGGAGGCCGGGGTTTCAATCATAATGCCCAGCTCCGTATCGGGATTGTAGGGGATGCCCTCCACGGACAGCTCCTTCATCACGCTTTCACAGGCCCGCTTGCACTCCTCTACTTCCCACACGGAGGTGATCATGGGGAACATGATGGCAACCTTACCAAAGGCAGAGGCCCGGTACAGGGCCCGCAGCTGGGTGCGGAATACCTCCGGCCGGGTCAGGGAGATCCGGATGGCCCGGTTGCCCATGGCGGGGTTCTCCTCCTTGGGCATGTTGAAATAGGCAACCTGCTTGTCGGCGCCGATGTCCAGGGTGCGGATGATGACCCGCTTGCCCTCCATGGCGGCGGCAACGGCCTTGTAGGCCTCAAACTGCGCTTCCTCGGTGGGATAGTAGTCCGCAGCCAGATACAGGAACTCGGAGCGGAACAGGCCGATGCCCTGGCCGTCGTTGGCCAGAACGGAGGCCACATCCTCGGGAGAACCGATGTTGCAGTATACCTTGATGTGCTTTCCGTCCAGGGTCACATCCTCCTGGCCTTTCATGGACTGCAAAAGCTCCTTGCGGCGCTGCTGCTCATCGGATTTGGCCTTCAGGCTTGCCAGGGTGATTTCGTCCGGGTCCAGGATCATCACGCCGGTTTCGCCGTCCACATAGGCAATCCGGCCCTCGTATTCCTGCTTCAGGGCCTCACCGATGCCGCAGATGGCGGGGATGCCCATGGTCCGGGCCAGAATGGCGGTGTGGCTGTTGCCGGAACCGCCCTGGGTGACGAAGCCCAGAATCTTGGACTTGTCCATTTGCAGGGTTTCGGAAGGAGCCAGGTCATCGGCAGCCAGGACAATGGGTTCGTCGGAGGCAATGCCGCTGTCGGAAATGCCCATCAGGTTGTTGATCAGCCGGCGGCTCACGTCCAGAATGTCCGCGGAACGGGCCTGCATATAGGCGTCTTCCATGGCGGCGAACATTTCGGCGAACTGATTTCCGGCCACTTCCACGGCGTACTCCGCGCAGCAGCCTTCGGACTCCATGGTGTCCAGGACGCAGGCCACATAGTCTTCGTCCTCCACGAACATGGCGTGGGTTTCAAACAGGATGGCGGATTCCTCACCCGCTTCTTCCCGGCACTTGTCCGCCAAAAGCGTCAGCTGGGCGATGGAATCCTGCTGGGCCTGGGCAAATCTTGCCTTCTCGGCCTCCGGATCCTCTGCCTTGCGGTTGGTCACAGCCGTGTCGGTCCGCTTGTAGAAATACAGCTTTCCTCGGATGACACCGGAGGAAACGCCTTTTCCTTGAATTGTAATCATGGCATGGTCCCCTTGTTTTGAAAATCGGAGCGGTTACAGGTTGTCCTGGAAGAACTTCTCCATGGCGGCAATGGCGGCATCCTCGGAAGGACCCTCTGCCTTGACGGTGACCTGGTCGCCGTTCTTGACGGCCAGACCCATAATCATCATCAGCTGAGTGGCCTTAACGGTTTTGGGGCCCTTGGTAATGGTGATGGTGGTGTCGGCAAACTCTTTGGCAGCCTTTGCCAGCATACCGGCGGGGCGGGCGTGAAGGCCCAGGGGATCGTTGACAACGTAATTAAATTCTTTCATAACAGAAACCTCTTCCTTTGTTTGATGTAGTTATTTGGGGCCCTGGCCGTAGTAGGCATTGGGGCCATGCTTACGAAGATAGTGCTTGTCCAGAATCCGCTGGGGAGCGGGGGCGGCGGAGGGATCCACCTGACGGGTCAGAATGCCCATTTTTGCCACTTCCTCCAGAACCACCGCATGGTAAACCGCCTGGGCGGGATCCTTGCCCCAGGTGAAGGGGCCGTGGCTGTGGCAAATCACGGCGGGAACGGCCATGGGATCCAGATTCCGGTCCCGGAAGGTTTCAATGATGACGGTGCCGGTGCCCTTTTCGTAATCCTCATCCAGCTCTTCCTGGGTCAGGTGCCGGGCGCAGGGGATGGCGCCGTAGAAATAGTCGGCATGGGTGGTGCCGTAGCAGGGAATATCCCGGCCGGCCTGGGCCCAGGCCACCGCGTAGGGACTGTGGGTATGGACAATGCCCCCCAGCTTGGGGAAGGCCTTGTACAGCTCAATATGGGTTTTGGTATCGGAGCTGGGGTTCAGGGTGCCCTCCACCACATTGCCCTCCAGGTCCAGGACCACCAGCATATCGGGTGTCAGCTCCTCGTACTCCACACCGCTGGGCTTGATGACCACCAGACCC
>JAXEMQ010000286.1:0-2396 GCA_034099845.1 Faecousia sp. | reverse complement strand
CAGGATTACCGGCAAACGCAGCTATGTGGGCGGCATTTGCGGACGGATGGAACTGGGTCTGATCTGCGAATCCCGGGGCTTTGGCACCATCACCAGTGAAAACGGCGACTATGTGGGCGGTATCGCGGGTCTTACCGGCGGAACCATCCGGAGTTGTTTTGCAAAATGTACTCTGTCCGGCGGAAGCTATATCGGCGGCATTGTAGGCTCCGGCATTGCCGAGGATTACAGCGGCGATTCCAGCACTGTCAGCGGGTGCTACTCCATGGTGGAGATTCCGGAAGCGGAACAATATGTGGGCGCCATCGCCGGAGTCAATACCGGGGTGTTCACGGGGAATTACTTTGTATCTGATACGCTGGCAGGCATCAACCAGGTCAGTTATTTCGCGCTGGCACAGCCCATATCCTACGATGCCCTGCACAGCGAGGATTTTCTGCCCAGCTCCCTGAAAACCTTCACTCTGTCCTTTGTTTCGGATGGGCAGACTCTCAAAACCGTCCCCTTCCATTACGGAGATTCCTTTGACGATTCTGTTTTCCCGGAGCTTCCTCAAAGGGAGGGGTGCTACGCACGATGGAGTACGACCTATTTGGCAGATCTGCGGTTTGACACGGTAGTCGAAGCATCGTACTATCCTTATATTACCTCCCTGGGTTCTACACAGACGCGTCCGGAGGGCAAGCCCATGCTCTTTGTCCAGGGACAATTTCAGGATAGGGACAATCTTTCCATCGTCCCCGGTACAACTTCGTTCCCGGAAACGGAGGAACATCCGGTGTTGGAGCAGTGGCATATTTCCATCCCTGCCGACGGACTGGAAAGCCATACCGTTCGTTACCTGCCTACGCAAGCGGATGCGGTGGTTTATCTTCTGAAAAACGGCAGCTGGAGCAAGGTTTCTACAGAGGAAATGGGCAGCTATCTTGCTTTTGAGGCGGCAGGCGCGGAGGTGGAAATTGCCGTCACTGCGGCTCCTGGCGCCAATATGCGATGGATCATTCTGGCGGCAGCGGCGGTTGTTCTGCTTCTGATTCT
This sequence comes from Faecousia sp., assembly GCA_034099845.1. GTDB lineage: Bacteria > Bacillota > Clostridia > Oscillospirales > Oscillospiraceae > Faecousia. The sequence continues at coordinate 1,358 of JAXEMQ010000286.1, read as the reverse complement.
TGGATTGCTTCTTTGGGAATGGAAAAAGCGCAGAAAAACCGAAAAAAAGATTTTCAAACGGCGCTGGTGGATGCTGGCCCTGTTGCTGCTTGCCTGTGCCGGTGCAATCCTTCTGTACCGATACTTCCCCCAGACCCGGGCGGGGCAGACGGTTCAGGCCTACGATCTGCTAAAAACCTATCTGGAGCAGCCGGAACAGCAGATGCGTCTGAGTGTGAAGGCCCAGATTGAGAATCAGGATGCCGGCTTTACCGCGAATATTCGCAGAGTCCATACCGAAGATACCTCCATTACCGAGATTTCCGAGGGAGTGCGGAAGCTGTATTATGCCGGGGGTGTGGTATTCCTGGAAAACGGATCAGCTTTCCGCCTAAACGGGGCAGCGCCGGATTATTCCGCCCTGCTGGAAAACACACTGGAGATTTACAGGCAGTCGGATATCAGCGCTGTGGATGGTACTTACACCATTACGGCGGAGGGCAGCCAGGCAACGCAAAGCCTGCGGCTGCTGATGCCGTCTGCCCAGGCCCTTCTGCCGGAGGCAAACCGCCTGACGGTAGATCTCATCACGGAAAACGGGGCCCTTTCTCAGCTTCGGTTTACAGGAGCAGGCAATCTGACGGATTCCGTCAAAACCCCCTTCTCTCTGTCGGCAATTGTGGAGTTTCTCCCGGCTTCCGGCGATGTTACCATTCCCAAGCCCGTTGCCCAGGCGGTTTCCACTGGTAATTACCAGGCGCAGGAACTGTATTCCGATGATCTGGTGCGGTTGATTGACGCATGGACCCAGCTTCGGAGCAAAAACCCGGTTGCGGCTGCGGTCACTCTGGAAGCAAGCTGCGGCGAGCTGACGCTCAGCGATGCTTTTTCGTACTACCAGTGGCGCGCATCGGGCACTCCCATTCGGGGTATGGAAAAGGATGGAAAAACCTTCTACTTTACCGACAATGCAGTCTGCGACGAAAACGGCAGGACGGTGTCTGCCTCCGCTGCGGGAAACCTTGATCTGGCAAACCTGCTGGATATTGCCCTGATGAACATGGAAAATACGGAATTCAAGTGCCGCCAGGACGATACCGCCAGCGTTTATACATTCAGGCTGAACCAGGCGGGAATGGAACAGCTTGTTCACGGCGTTTTTCCCAAGGCGGAGAAGCTGGAGATTTCCGGCGAGAAAGGAAGCATCCAGCTCAGGATTTCGGATGGCAGCCTGCAAAGCGTTGAGATCACCTGTGACGGTAGCGGGAAGCTGCTGACAGCGGCAGTGGATATCGGGCTCAGCCTAAAGGCTCAGCTCCAAAATGACAGCCCGGGACCCGGGCTGCCGGATGCAGTCAGGCAGGCGCTTGAGAAGTAAG
>JAXEMQ010000269.1:0-9507 GCA_034099845.1 Faecousia sp. | reverse complement strand
ATGGCGGTGACGGAATACTGAAGGCCCATGGGAAGACCCATCATGAGCAGCCGGAAGGCGTAGGGCTTCCGCAGCCGCAGATTGTCCCGGGACAGATGCAGAATGGGGAACCGTTTTGCCATGTAAAAAAGGCACAGGAAGCCGGATACCAGCTGACTGATCACCGTTGCCAGTGCCGCCCCCACCACACCCAGACGGAAGCCCACCACCATCAGCAGATCCAGCAGCACATTGAGCAAACTGGAAAAAATCAGAAACAGCAGGGGGGTCCGGCTGTCGCCCAGGGACCGCAGGATGCCCGCCAGCAAATTATACAGCATGGTGGCGGGGATGCCCATAAAAATGATAAGGATATAGTCATGGGCATACCGGAAGGTATCGGCGGGGGTGTTGGTGAGCACCAGAATTCCGCGGCAGCTCAGAGTGGTGGCCAGTGTAATCAGCAGCCCAAGACCCAGGCCCAGCCAGATCATATTGCCCACAAAGTTCCGAAGGCCATAGGTATCCTTTTCACCGAATTTCTGGGCCACGGGAATGGCGAAGCCGCCGCAGATGCCGTTGCACAGGCCCAGCACCATAAAGGAGATGGAGCCGGTGGAGCCCACGCCTGCCAGCGCCTCCACCCCCAGGTAATTGCCCACCACGGCGGTGTCCACCATGGAATAGAACTGCTGGAAAATCATACCCACCATCAGCGGAAGCATGAAGGACAGCATCATCGGCAGGGGCGCGCCGGAGGTCATATCTCTTGTACGTTCTTTTCTCATTGCAATGCCTCAATCTCTTCTCATAGGCCCTGCCCCGTCCCCGCAGCTGCCGGGGACGGGGCAGGGCCCTTTTTTCAAAAAGCGCAGGCAGAACGCATTCACGCGTTCTGCCTGATTGCCGTGATAGTGTTACCATACCCGGGGCGAAAAGTCAATGCCCTCTTCAAAATCTTTTCGGCGGGATTTCCCGGTTCTATTCCAGGTCCTGAATCATGGTCTGGCGGTACTTGCTGGGGGAAAGGCCCGTAATTTTCTTAAAGGCCCGGTTGAAGGAGGAAATGCTGGAAAAGCCGGAATCAAAGGCAATGTCGATGATCTGGGTATCCGGGTTGGAAAACAGGGCCTGGGCGCGCTTGATCCGCTCCTCCGTCAAAAAATCCACAAACGTGGTGTTGGTGTATTCCTTGAACAAATGGGCAAAGTGGGATTTGCTGACACCCATGTAGCCCGCCGCATCGTCCAGGGTCAGCGGCTGGGTACAGTTCTGGGAAATGTACAGGCAGGCCTCCGCCATCTTTTTGATCGTTTTGTTCTTCGCGTTGGCAACCTCTTCGGAATTTTCCGCCTTGATGCGCATACACCGGTTGCCGACCTCCTCGAAAAAGGACAGCAGCAGAGAATACATCCGAACCTCCCGGAAATGGGAATCCGTTTCGTAAGCCTCGCAGAACTTTTTGATTCCCATCACCAGATGATCGCTTTGGGACGCGCCGGGGTCATATTTCAAATAGGGATACTGGGCAAGCAGCGCCATACTGCGGTTCAGCTCATTGAGAATTGTGAGCATTTCCGCGGAAAACTGAATCACCAGCATGGTCCCATCCCCGCAGACATCGATGGAGTGCAGGTCGCCGGGATAGGCAATGATCAGATCGTTGGTATTCAGGGGGTACTCTGTAAAGTTGACACTGACCTGGTTCCCATCCGTCAAACTGACCAGAATCTCCACGAAAGGATGCCAGTGCAGCTTTTTGAGATAGGATTGGTCCACATGACGGGATACATTGAAATTCCGTCCGCTGCTGAATGTGACGGATTCAAAATAGCTGTGGCTGAGCACGGTGCCGCCCCCTTTCCGTATCGAATGGTTCTTGTGACAACTCCATTCTACCAAACGATGGGAAAAATTACAATATATGAAATTCCGTTTTCAAAAACACTGTGCATTTTGACGGCTTAATCGTTTTCAATCCCGGAAATCGGGAAGTTTTTTCGGTAGAATGCCTTTTCCAAAATCGCAAGAAATGCCCAGAAACCACGGACTATCTGAAAAGCAGCGCCATGGTTTCTTTGGTACAATATGCTCAGAAAGAAAAAGAATCCAGAGCAAAAGATGTGCAATATGACCGATTGGAGGGGGAGCGCGTTGCGTACCTACGGCGTTGGAATTCTGGGTTCCGGTGTCATCAGCCGAACCTATATCGCGGATATTCAGAAGTTCTACAAGGCGCTGGATATCCGGGCAGTGGCAGACATCGACCGGCGGCTGGCCCGGACCCTGGCGGATGAATTCGGCATCCCCAAGGCCTATGTCACCGGGGAGCTGCTTCAGGATCCGGACATTGAAATCGTAATCAACCTGACACCCCCTCAGTTCCATGTGGAGCTGGACAAACAAATTCTGGGCGCGGGCAAGCATCTGTTCAGCGAGAAGCCCTTTGCCCCCACTCTGGCAGAGGCGGCTCAGGTCCTGGCATATGCCCGGGAAAAGGGCTGCATGGTAGGCGGCGCGCCGGATACCTTCCTCTGCTCCGGACTGCAGAGTATGCGCTGGTATCTGGACGCGGGGATCATCGGAACCCCCTTCTTTGTCACCGCCAATATGACCACCTTCGGTGTAGAAACCTGGCACCCCAATCCCGCTGCCTTTTATCGGCAGGGAGCGGGTCCCATCATGGATATGGCGCCCTACTATCTGTCCGCAATTGTGGCGCTGCTGGGGCCTATTGAGACGCTGGCCGCCTTCAGCGCCCAGCCCAGCCAGATCCGGCGGGTATACGCCGGTCCCCGGGCGGGCAGCGGCATTCACGTGGAGCTGCCCACCCACTACAGCGCCATCGCGCGGCTGCGCAGCGGCGTGGTGGTAAACCTCAATGTGAGCTTTGATATTTACGGGTCCAACCTTCCCATGTTTGAAATCTACGGCGACGGCGGCACCCTTACCTATCCGGATCCCAATTTCGGCGGAGGTACCCCCAGGGTTTACCGGAAGGAACAGTATACCGATACCGCCTACCGGAACGATCCGGAGGCGGAGGCCCGGAAGCGGCGTTTCTATGAGCTGCCGGAGCTGATGCCCCGGGTCAAAGACTATTCCCGGGGACTGGGCGTGCTGGATCTGGCCGCTGCCATTGACGCGGGCATTCCCAACCGGTCCGGCCCGGAATTCCTGCTCCACATTACAGAGGCGCTGGAGGGGCTTCAGCTCTCGGCGAAAACCGGCAGCTTCTACACCATGACCACAACCTGCGAACGCCCCCGGCCCATTGCCCCGGGCGGTTATCCGGAAACCATTTAACACCGAAAGGAGAAAAAATTTATGGCAGGAGTACTCGGAACCCACACTGTTGCCCAGGTGGGCTTCATCGTAAAGGACGTGGAGGCATCCAAAAGGAAATGGGCCGCCTTCCTGGGAATGGAGGTTCCCCCCACCCAGCCCATCGGCGACTACGCCGTGACCCAGACTACTTTCCAGGGGGAGCCCGCTCCCGAAAGCTACTGCTGGATGGCCTTCTTTGACGTAGGCCCCGGCGCCCTGCAGATTGAGCTGATTCAGCCCAACGAAAAGCCCTCCACCTGGAGAAATTTTCTGGAGGAGCACGGCGAGGGCATGCACCACATCGCGTTCCAGGTTCAGGCCTCCGGTCAGAAGGTGGAAGCGGCCCAGGCCCATGGCCTGAAGCTGGTGCAGCGCGGCATCTACGGCGACGGCAGCGGTGAATACAACTACCTGGATGCCCCGGAGCTGAACTGCATCATTGAGCTTCTGGAAAGCTACGGCAAGTAAACCGCTATGAGACTGGGTACATCCGCTCCGCTGGCCCACTCGGGGCCCGCGGACTGGGCGCAAAAGCATCGGTCCCTGGGGCTGGGCGCCATCAATTTTCACCTGACCTGTGAGGATGATCCGCATTTGGCGGAGGCCTTCCTTCGGGAGGCGGAACAGCAGGATCTGGTGATGGCCGAGGTAGGCGTCTGGCGCAACACCCTGTCCCCGGACCCGGAAATCCGGAACGCCTCCATCCGCTACGCCATCGGACAGCTGGAGCTGGCCGACCGCATTGGGGCACGGTGCTGCGTCAACATCCTGGGGGCAAGAGGGCCCCGCTGGGACGGCGCGTACCGGGACAATTTCTCCAGGGAGACCTGGCTGCTGGCAGTAAAAACCATCCGGCAGATCATTGACGCCGTAAACCCGCGGAACACCTTCTTTACCATTGAATCCATGCCCTGGATGGTTCCCACCGGGCCGGACGAATACCTTCGTCTTCTGGATGCGGTGGATCGGGACCGGTTCGCGGTGCATCTGGATGTTTTCAACTGGATGCGCACCCCGGAGCGGTACTTTTACAACGAGGAATTTGTGGACGAATGCTTTGAAAAGCTGGGTCCCTATGTCCGCAGCTGCCATCTGAAGGATGTGCGGATGGAGCCGGACTACACCCTGTTCTTCCGGGAGGTCCCCATGGGACAGGGGGGCATCAACATCCGCCACCTGATGGAAGCGGGAGAAAAGCAGGACCCGGAGATGCCCTTTATCATTGAGCATCTGGACAGCGAGGAGGCCTATCTGGAAAGCATCCGGTATGCCCGGTCGCTTATGAATTCATCACTCGGCAGAAATGCTGAAAATAAACAAAAAGGAGAACAACCATGAAAAAGATTCTTGCTCTGGTACTGACCCTGGCTCTTGCCATGGCAATGCTGGCCGGCTGCGGAAGCTCCGCGCCCGCCGCGTCCACCACAGCCGCCGAACCCGTAACCGGCAATGCCACCTCCGGCGAGGTTGTGTGGTGGGGCTGGACCCCCGGCTCTCCCACCAACGAAGGCTACATTGCGGAATTCAACAAGCTGTATCCCGACATCAAGGTGACCTGGAAGCAGACCACCATCGACGACTACGACGCCGCGCTGAAGCCCGCCCTTGCCAACGGTCAGGGTGTGGATGCCTTTGAGGTTTCCGCCGGCTCCGCCAATGGCGGCATCGCCGTCTTCGGCGGCCAGGCCATCGACCTGGAGCCTGCCGTCAAGGCCGCCCTGGGCGACGACTGGAAGGACAAGCTCAGCGAATCCTCCGTAGCCACCATGACCGTAGACGGCGTTCTGAAGGGCCTGGGTGTGGGCACCGTATATGCCGGCAACCTGTGGATCAACCAGGATCTGTTTGACAAGTACAACGTAAAGATCCCCACCAACATGGAAGAGTGGAAGCAGGCCTGCGAGACCTTTGAGGCCAACGGCATCATCGGCTTTGTTCAGGGTGCCGGTCAGGGCGCCTTCAACATGGACACCTACCATGCCATCTGCGACAATGTCCAGCCCGGCGTATTCACCAAGGCCGCCCGCGGCGAAGCCGAGTGGACCGATCCCGCTCTGGTCCGTGGTCTGGAGCTGTGGAAGTCCCTGTTTGACGAAGGCATCATGCAGGAAGGCGCTCTCGGCCTGATGCAGTATCCCGAAGCCAACAACCTGTTCATGTCCCAGAAGGCCGCCATGGTTATGATGGGTTCCTGGTACACCTCCAACACCCTGCCCGACACCATGAAGGCTGCCATTGAGTCCGCCTCCTCCACCGCCGATCCCTTCACCATGATTCCCATCAACTTCCCCGACATCGCCGGCACCGGCAACGTGGGCTCCATGTTCGGCGATCTGGACTACGCCACCGCCGTTTCCGCCAAGTCCCAGAACCTGGAAGCCGCTACCACCTTCGCTGTGTGGCTGGGCACCTCCCAGGAAGGCCAGCAGGCCATCGCGGATTCTCTGAACGTGGTTCCCTCCCTGAAGTCCGCCACCCCCAACTGGGATGTTGTGAAGCTGGTAAACCCCGAGAAGCAGAACGCTGCCGTTCAGGAATACCTGGCAAACGCCACCTCCGGCGGTGACAACCCCCGCTTTGCCGCCATCAACGCGGACCTGAACCAGGCCATGATGGATGTGCTGGCCGGTGTTGCCTCCGGCACCATGACCGCCGCCGACGGCGCCGCGCATCTGCAGGAAGTATCTGTAGAGAGCCGCTCCTGAACAAACCCTGCCTGAATACTGATTTCTGATTTGTTTGGCAGGGGCATCCCGAATGCCCCTGCCTTTTCTGAACCCTTCCGGTTATGAGGTGAGAGCAACATGAAACTGAAGCAGAAGAAATCCTCTACCTATATCAGCGGTCTGCCTTGGGTGCTACCCGCCCTGATTTTTCTGATCATCATTATTTACTACTCCATTTTCTATACCTTCGAGCTGTCCACCCTGGATTGGAACGGCCTGGATCCCCTGCGGAAAAGCGTGGGCATGGCCAATTTCACCAAGATGTTCAAAGATAAGGTTTTCTGGCGCTGCCTGAAAAACACGGTTGTATACTTTGCCATTACCTTCGTCATCCAGAATACCCTGGGCTTTCTGTTCGCCGCAATTCTGCACTCCCAGGTGAAGCTGCCCACTGTCCACAAATGCATTATCTTCATACCCTACATTCTGGCTCCCGCAACCATGGCTCCCGTATTCCGGCTGATGTTCTCCCCCCAGGGCATGCTCCAGTCCTTTTTTGACGCGCTGCATCTGGGCATCACCGTCAACTGGCTGGCAAATCCCAATACGGCCCTGTATGTGCTGATGGGCATTGCCATCTGGGAATTCACCGGTATGAGCTTCATCCTCTATTACGCCGCCATGAGCCAGGTGGACCGGGAGGTTCTGGAAGCCGCCCGGATCGACGGTGCCGGAAATCTGCGGACCCTCATCCATATGGTTGCCCCCCACTGCAAGGGCACCACCATCTCCCTGGCCATGCTGGGCATCATCGGCGCCCTGAAGACCTTTGATATTCCCTATCTCATTACCACCGGCGGCCCCAACCACGCCACGGAGTTTCTCGGCACCTATATCTACCGTCAGGGCATCCGTCAATCCCATCTGGGCTACGCCGCCGCCCTGTCCGTTACCCTGCTGGTGCTGGCCGTCATCGGCGCGCTGGCAACCAATCACGCCAACAAAGGAGACTGAGGGCTATGTTTGAACTGCGTTCCCGGAAAAGTAAAATCCTGATGCAGCTGCTCCTGCTGCTGATGACCATTCCCTATGTGCTTCCTCTGGTGCAGATGGTTCTGGGCTCCCTGGGGGGCCGCGGACTGTACAACTACAAGGCCGTGTGGGACACCGGAGTGGTGCCCACCTATTTCCGCAACTCCGCCATAATCGCCTTCGGCGTCATCCTGCTGGTCTACTTTTTCAGCATGACCGCCGGCTTCGGCTTTGCCAAGCTGTACATCCGTAAGAAGGAAGTATACTTCTGGCTGATTCTGCTTGCCATGACCCTGCCGGAGGTGATTCTGCTGACCCCCCTGTTTGTCACCTTCCAGAAGCTGCATATGTTCAACACCCTTTTCGCGGTTATTCTGCCCTCCGCCGCTCTACAGATTCCCTTCGCCACCCTGCTGGTACGGAATTTTGACGAAGGCATTCCCAGCGAGCTGATGGAGGCCGCCCGAATCGACGGTGCCAACATCCGGCAGGTTTTCACCTCGGTGATTCTGCCCATGACCAAACCCATCGCCTCTTCCATCATCGTGCTGACCCTGGTCAGCGCCTGGAACGCCTATCTGCTGCCCCTGCTGTTCCTGCAGGATCCCCAGCTGCAGGTGGTCACGCTGCTGCCCCAGTACTTCCAGGGTGAATTCACCAACGACCAGACCAAGATTCTGGCCGCCGCCGTGCTGACCGCCATTCCCGAAATCATTGCCTATCTTCTGATGCAGAAGAACTTCGAAAAGGGTATGGCCGCCGGCGCGCTGAAATAAGGAGCGGATTATGGAAAAACTTCTTGAAAACCGGCTGTGCGTGGTCACCGGCGCCGGTGCCGGCATCGGCCGTGCCATCGCGGAGCGGTTCCTGGAGGAGGGCGCCGACCTGGTTCTGGGCGTTCACAACGCGGAAAAAGCCCGCTCCGTCTACGGGGACAACCCCCATGTGCTTGCCCTGGTGCCCATGGACGCCACCAGGTACGAGGATCTGGTCCGCCTTGGCGCGGCTGTCCGGGACACGGGCCGGACCGTCAAAGCCGTGGTGCCCGTGGTGGGAAACGGCCCCCAGAATCCCATTGAGGAGATTACTCCGGAGCTCTTCCACCTGACCATGAATCTCAACGTGTTCTCTGCCTTCTTTACCGTGCAGCAGGTCCTTCCCGCCATGGACCGGGGCAGCTCCATTGTGCTGATCTCCTCCATTGCCGGATTCCAGGGCGGGCAGAACGCCCTGGTATACAACGCGGCCAAGGCAGCGGTGCGGTCCATGGCCCGGTCCTTTACCGGCGAATTGGCCCCCCGGGGCATCCGGGCCAATGCCATCAGCCCCGGACCCACGCAGACCAACGCCTTCACGGAATTTGTAAACGGGGATCCGGATGCCTACCGGGCGGTGGTATCCTGCATTCCCATCGGACACATCGGCCAGCCCGGTGAAATCGCGGCAATCGCCGCCTTCCTGGCCTCCGATCAGTCCAGCTATGTCACCGGCGCAGAAATCATTGCGGACGGCGGCTTTACCAATCGATAAGAAAAGAGGTCACAGCTATGGCACTTTCATCCACCAGTCTTGTGAAGGTCATCGTGGTCACCGATGATCTGGACAAGACCGTCAGCGCTTACAAAAAGCTCTTCGGCACCGGCAAGGCCCCTGCGGAAGAGGGCGAACACAAGCAGGTCCGGACGCCCTATACCAAATACCTGGGCAAGGATGTTACCGATATGCCCATGCGGGTAGAGAGCGTTTTCTCCGATAACTTCTGGTTCGAGATCATTCAGCCCATGGGACACAATGACCCCTGGGCCGCCTGGCTGGCCAAGCACGGCACCTCCGTCTGCTCCGTCTGCCTGCTTTCCGGCGGCCCCCTGGAGGCGGACGAGGCTTTTATGGCACAGGCCGGATACCCTTCCGTATTCAAGCAGGAAAAGGGCTATGAGGCATACGAGTATTTCGATACCTCCAGGGACCTGGGCGTTCTGGTTGAAGTAAAAGAGCACTATTGATGAACAGACCCGCTGCCCGTCCCGGCGGCGGGTTTTTCTTTACCCGGTCCGGATTGCCGGAGAAAGGGAAACTCGGCCTTGAACATGGGCCCCGGGCTGGTGTATAATAAAGCCCCGGGCGGAGCCGCGGGGAAGACCCCCCGGGCCAGCCGCCGTGCCCATGTACACAGAGAATAACAGGAGGAATTCGGAATGATATATTATGTTAACTGCAATGCCCAGCCGGCAGGTGACGGCAGCAAGGAACGGCCCTTCCGCCGCATTCAGCAGGCGGCCCTGGTGGCCCTGCCCGGAGATGAGGTGTTGGTTGCCCCCGGCATCTACCGGGAGGAGGTAGACCCAATCAATGCGGGAACCCGGCAGGCGCCCATTGTCTACCGCTCTCAGGTGCCCCTGGGCGCGGTGATTACCGGCGCGGAGGTTGTGAAAGGCTGGAAGCACTACCAGGGCGACACCTGGCTGCTGACCCTGCCCAACCACTGGTTCGGCACCCACAACCC
>JAXEMQ010000264.1:0-6176 GCA_034099845.1 Faecousia sp. | reverse complement strand
AGGTAACGAACCGCCATAGGCGGGCAATACCACAAATATAAGAAAAATCCACGCCGATCTATCGACTTTTTACCCCCTTTCATGGTATAATGAGAAAACATTACCAGGAAAGGGGACTTTTGTATGCCCAAGGAAGAAACCATCTGCAAACGCCCCCTTGTCTGCGGGCTGGTGGCCCATGTGTGAGCGAGTAGAGGAGTACCACATTTTTATAGCCCTGAGAAGTTTGAATTTCTCAGGGCTTTCTTGTTTTTTACTGTATATTTTGCCTTCAATTAGTGATTTGTGGTACAATCGACATTTCAATCATTCTCCGATACAATGGCAGTACCAAAGTAAAGGAGGACTGAGCATGAACATCAACTATATCCGTGTGGGTGATTATTTTATCCCAGACCTGACGCTGCCGGAAGAATCCCGCCCCATCGGCAAGTGGGGGAGAATGCACCGGGACTATCTTAGGGAACACAAACCGATTCAGTACCACTGCCTACTGCTGTCCGGCAAGCTGTGGACATATCTCGCTGACTTGAATGAGCAGGCACAGAACAGGCTGGAGCGGATGATCGATCGGATGAAAGCTGTCGAGGGAATCACGGAAGCGCTGAAAGCCAGCGACCCAATGGTATGGGTACAGAGTATGAACAACATCCGCGCCAGAGCCGAAGAAATCATACTCCAGGAGCTAATCTACAGGGAGGATGCGACATGAGAATTCTTGAAGATTTATGGTACGGCAATATTGAACCAACGGAATATGATACATATCCCTGTGCGGAATACAAGGAAGCCCTTCAGTTGATTAGCCGGAACGAAGAAAAGCTCCATGCCACCATGACGGATTCACAGAGGGAGCTATTCTCGCGGTACTCGGACAGTGTACGGGAATTTCAGGATATGGCAGAATGCATGCTGTTCCAGAATAGCTTCCGCCTGGGAGCTCGGATGATGCTGGAAGTTATGGAAGAAAGATAAATATTGACACACAAGTGCCTCACTACCGGCTTAAAGCCAGCAGTGAGGCATTATATTGTTCATTTATCAAATACTATCCGTGCTATCTTAATTTTCGGTTTTTACAGATGATGTAAAACTCTCAAACTTCGCACCCCTGATTACTCGAAAAAGTTTGGAATTCCCCTAATAATTCGGGTTCCCGGGGATACACGTTCTTTCCAATGACAGTTTGAAAAGCCAGTAATTCGGCAAAAGCCGACTTCAACCGCATTTCCAACAAGAAATGCCTCTTTACTATCCAAGCAAAAAAGTTGTAGTATTTACAGATTAAGGGTAATGATGGATTCGCCCTCTTGCAGAAATCTCACGCTGCTGCACCCGGTACGCTCCCGGCCATGCATCAGCGGCCGCTCCATGCGGTAGCGCACGAAGGTAAACGGGAAAGCCGTCTCAATGTTGCTGCATTCCAGAAGCTGAGAAGTGAAAACCTCTGCCAGCGCCTCATAGCCAAATTGATCCAGCTTATACCAGAGGCCGCCGTCGCGCCACTTCTCCTGATTGCCCTTTGAGGATGTCTCCGCAATTTTCTTGTCAGATACCAGCTGTACGGTCATATGATTTCCTCCACAGTGAGCCACAGATCATCCTCGGCCATGCGCCCTTGGGTTTTCTGGATGATCTCCAACGGCGCGTAGCTGTCCACTCCGATGGCTTCCAGATATTCCCGCAGACCCACTCTGCTGCGGGGGATGCAGCGGTCTTCCAGAAAATGCAGATAGTCCTCCCAGCTTGGAAACTGGTTATTCCCGAAGGGGAGCTTCAGATAGTCTGTGACCAGATTCTCCAAACAAACTTTCTGCGCTGTTTCGTCGGCGGCGATTTTGGCGCAAAGTGTGTCGCCGGAATAACAGCAAAGCAAATACAGCTTGTGTCCGGCATGACGATTGGCTTCCAGAAATTCCTGCAAGGATTGCTTCCTGGCGATTGTAATGGTCGTGCCGTCAAAGGACAGTTCAACCTGCCGGCTGTCCGGAGAAATCCCCATCTGCCTTACCCAGGAAGATGGCAGGGCGATTTTATAATTGTTGGCAGTTCCCCCAGCCGTGCCACCGGAGGAGCCGATGATGATATTTCCGATTCGTGTTTCCATGGCGTTCACCTCTGGGTATAGTATATCCTATTCGTTACGAATAATCAATCTATTCTCTGATTGGCGCGCCAGAACCGTATACAAAATTTTATATTATTGTATCATCATAATTGCATTATTGCGTAATTGGCGATATAATGCTGATGTAATGTGGAAAGATTGGCGAAATGCGTATAGAGGGGAAAAATACATATGAAGATTCTGGTTGTAAACGATGACTGCATCCATGCCCCCGGTATTGCTCTGTTGGCTAAGGCGGCTATGGAGCTGGGAGAGGTTACGGTTGTGGCGCCTGCCCATCAGTGCAGCGCCATGTCCCAGAAGATTACGATCCACGGGGATCTGCTGGTGCACAAGGTGGAGGATTTTCCGGTTCCTGTGAAAGCGGCCTACAAGGTGGACGGCACACCTGCTGACTGCGTGAAGGTTGCGTTACAGTATCTGCCGGAGGAGAAGCCGGACTATGTATTCTCCGGTATCAACGACGGCTATAATGTGGGCTATGACATTGCCTATTCCGGCACACTAGGCGCGGCTTTCGAGGCAGTTATGAACGGCATCCCGGCAATGGCTTTTTCCAATGCCATGCATGCGCCCCTGGATGTTGCCGAGGCGTATCTTGTGCGCGTGATCAGGGAGCTGATGGAAGCCGGTCAGGGCCGGGGCGAGGTGTGGAATGTGAATTTCCCGGCGGTCGCCCCTGGTGAGCTGAAGGGTATTCTGACAGACCGTGCCATTGCCCCCATGCAATTTTACAGTGAGAACTATGCGGAAACCAGGCTGCCTGACGGCGCGGTTGCTCTCACCGGGCAGGGGTCCCCGCTGACGGAACAGGACGAGATCCCGGCAGGTACCGATGTGGAGGCCGTTCTGAAGGGTTACATCTCCCTCGGTAAAGTCAAGAACGCAGTTATGTAAAAAACAGGAAAAATTGTATCTATAATACTTGAAAAATGTACATACTGTGATATTATTTAAGTGGTGGGCAATTTGGTATCCCTCTGGATCCGAAATTCCCGGTGTTTCACCGTGAATAAAAAAGATAAAGGAGAAATCCAAAATGAAAAAGATCCTTGCACTGATCATGGCAATGGTTCTGGTCCTGTCCTTGGGCGCCTGCGGCGCGAAGGAAGAGACTCCTGCGACCACTGCCGCAGCAGCTGCCGAAGAAGTCGCTGAGACCGAGGCTGCGCGTCCTCACTTCGACAAGCTGACTCTGGAGTTTGTTCCCTCCAAGGACGCTGACGTCATCATTGCCGGCACCGCAAACCTGCCCGAGCTGGTCAAGGCCGAGATGGCAAACCTGGGCTATGACATCGACGAAGTCGATATCACTGTGGGCACCAGCTACGATGCCACCGGTGAGGCAATGTCTGCTGGTACTATCGACATCGGCTGGCTGCCCGGCGGCACCTATGCGCTGTACTCCGATGACACCGAGGTCATTCTGACGGCTACCCGTAACGGCCTGTCCAACGACAGCGAGAACCCCGCTGACTGGAACGGCGAAGAGAACGCCACCAGAAAGGATGGCCCCCAGGTCACCTACTACCGTTCTCTGATCTACGCAACTCCCTCCGCTTACGGTCAGGAGCTGGCTGCTAAGGTCAACGCCGGTGAGGCTCTGACCTGGGAGGACCTGGACAAGGCTACCTGGGCTGTTCAGAAGACCTCTTCCTCCGCAGGTTACATCTATCCCACTATGTGGCTGATGGAGAACTACGATGGTAAGAAGATCTCTGACCTGTCCAATGTTGTTCCTCTGGACTCCGGCTACGGCACTGCTTTCTCCTACGCCGCTGCTGAGCAGGTCGACATCATTGTCTGCTACGCTGACGGCCGTAACGACTACGAAGCATCCTGGATGCTGCCCGTCGACCAGCAGGATGAGACCGGCAAGCAGGGCATGGGCCGCAGTGATTCTATCTGGAATGAGCTGAACGTCATTGGCGTTACCGATGGCATCTACAACGATACCGTTGCGATCTCCAAGGAGAGTCAGTACTACACTCCCGAGCTGATCGAGGCTCTGCAGAACTGCTTCATCAACATCATCAACACCGAGGAAGGTAAGGCCATCTTTGATGTTTACAGCCATACCGGCTACGCTGTGGCGCAGGATTCCGATTATGACGGCGCCCGTGCAGCTCTGGCTCTGGTTTCCTAATTCATTGAAGTTCAGAAAGCGCCCTGCCTCAAAACAGGGCGCTTTCGTCCTAAATACCGCTGTTTTCATGGAACACTGCGGCAGGGCGGGTTGTCATCAACCCGAAGAACCGCTGGTGGCAAGCCGCCCTTCCGCAGAGCTTCGACTTTGCGACTTACGCATCCGTCCATTTCGCTTACAGAAAGGGAAGACGCTAATATGATTGAATTTAAAAATGTATATAAGACTTATCCCAACGGTTTCACCGCACTGAAGAACATCAACCTGCAGATCGAGCAGGGGGAATTTGTCGCCATCATCGGCCTGTCCGGCGCGGGCAAGTCCACCATTCTGCGCTGTATCAACCGGATGCACGATGTCACCAAGGGCGAACTGACGGTAGACGGCATCAACGTCAGCACCCTGAAGGGCAAGGAGCTGCGCGGCTACCGCCGGAAGGTGGGGATGATCTTCCAGAGCTTCAATCTGGTTTCCCGCAGCACTGCCATTAAGAATGTCCTGACTGCTGATGTGCCGGATATGAACTTCTTCCGGGTTCTGTTTGGCATCTTCACCAAGGATCAGAAGATGCGCGCCCTGGAAAGCCTGGACAAGGTGGGTATTCTGGACAAGGCCTATACCCGCTGCGACCAGTTGTCCGGCGGCCAGCAGCAGCGCGTTGCCCTGGCGCGTACTCTGAACCAGAACCCCAAGATCATTCTGGCCGACGAGCCGGTTGCCTCTCTGGACCCCATTACCGCCAAGCAGGTCATGGAGGACTTTGTCCGAATCAACAAGGAGTACAACATCTCCATTCTGCTGAACATCCACCATGTTGACCTTGCCCTGAAATACTGTGACCGGGTCATCGGCGTCCGTGCCGGTGAGATCGTTTTTGACGGCCCCGCCAGCACCATTACCCAGAAGCAGATCGATGCGGTCTACAACGGTGCCAAGGTCCCCACCATGGGCGATGGAGAATAAGTATGGATAACGAAAATGCCGTTCTCTTCAAAGAGACCTTCTTTGATAAGATCTTTAAGCCGGAGATCATCACGCTGGAAAACGGGCACACTGTCCGCCGCCGCAGAAGCCGCACTCCGTTTATCGTGATTGGCCTGGTGCTGGCCATTGTGTGGGCGCTGAAAATGACCGGCTTTGATATGATGACCATTGTCAGCCGTTTTTCCAAGATGCTGGATCTGCTGAAGAAGATCTTCCAGCCGAATTGGGCATTCTTCCCCAAGGTCATCGATCCTCTGCTGGATACCGTCAAAATGTCCATTCTTGGTACGGTCATTGGCTGTGCTATCGCCATGCCAGTGGCGATCCTTGCTTCCTCCAACATCAACCGCAGCGCGGTGATCGTCAGCGTATTCCGCTTCATCCTGGCGCTGATCCGCACCCTGCCCACGCTGGTTATCGCGCTGGTCTGTGCCCTGATCTTCTCGCTGGGAACCTTCTCCGGTACGGTGGCGATTGCCATCTTCACCTTTGGCGTGGTGTCCAAAATGCTGTATGAGAGTATCGAGACGATCGATATGGGCCCCTTCGAGGCCATGGAGGCTTTGGGCGCCAATAAATTCCAGGCCTTTTGGTCTGCCTGCGTTCCCCAGATCCTTCCTGTTTATCTGAGCCACTGCCTGTACTGCTTTGAGATGAATATCCGTGCCTCTGCCATCCTAGGTTATGTCGGCGCGGGCGGCCTGGGTATCACCATCAACGAGCGGATCGGCTGGCGTGACTACGAAAGCCTGGGCATGGTCCTGCTGACCCTGTTCATCGTGGTTGCGTTCATCGAATTCTTCAGCGCTTACCTGCGCAAGAAACTGAGCTGAGAGGAGGGTGCGTATGGCTGCAAGAACCAAATTGGAAACTTTTGAAGAGACCTTCCACCGGAAGCTTACCGCTGCGGAGGCCTAT